>JAGQRL010000126.1 GCA_020425485.1 Rhodospirillaceae bacterium | reverse complement strand
GCGTGGTTGTCCTTGTGGCCGGCCAGCGGCGTGCCCCAGCCCTTGATGGTGTAGGCAAGGAACGCGGTCGGCCGGTCGTCGCCAACGGCGGCGAAGGCGTCCGCCAGCGTCTCCAGGCACTGGCCGCCGAGATTGCTCATCAGGTCGGCCAGTTCGGTGTCGCTGCGCCGCGCCAGCAGTTCGGCCATGCCGGGCTCGCTGCCGATATCGGTGCTGAGGCGGTCGCGCCACGCGGCACCGCCCTTGTAGGTCAGCGCCGCGTACAGGTCGTTGGGGCAGGCGTCGATCCACCGGCGCAGTGTCTCGCCCCCCGGTTCGGCAAAGGCGGCGCGCTGCCGGGCACCGTATTTCAGGCGCACGACGGTCCAGCCGAAGGCGGGGAAGATCGCCTCGATGCGCTGCCACAGGCCCTCGCGGACCACGCCGTCGAGGCTCTGGCGGTTGTAGTCGATGATCCACCAGGTGTTGCGCAGGCCATGCTTCCAGCCTTCCTGGAGGCATTCGTAGATGTTGCCTTCGTCCAGCTCGGCATCGCCGACCAGCGCCACCATGCGCCCCTCGGGCCGCTCAGCCGCCCAGCCATGGCCCTTCACATAGTCCTGCACCAGTGCCGCGAAGGCGGTCATGCCGACGCCGAGGCCCACCGAGCCGGTGGAGAAATCGACGTCATCGATGTCCTTGGTCCGGCTGGGATAGGACTGCGCGCCGCCGAAGCCGCGGAAGGCTTCCAGCTTTTCGCGGGTCTGGTTGCCCATCAGGTACTGCGCGGCATGGAACAGCGGCCCGGCATGCGGCTTCACCGCCACCCGGTCCTGCGGCCGCAGCGCATCGAAATAGAGGGCCGTGAGGATCGACACCATGGAGGCGCAGGAAGCCTGGTGGCCGCCCACCTTCACGTCGCCTTCGCCCTTGGGGCGGATGTGGTTGGCGTTATGGATGGTCCAGCACGACAGCCACAGCAGCTGCTGCTCGACGGCTTTCAGCCTTTGCAGATCGGTCGTCATCTCCGCCCCCCATGCGTGCGCGGTCAGGCCGCCTTGGCGCTGCTGTCGGGCAGGGCCTGGAAGATATCGGCGAGGATATCATCGCAATCTTCAAGCCCGACGGAGAGGCGAACCAAGCCTTCGGAGATGCCATGCTCCTCCCGCTCCTCCTGGGTGTAGGTGGAATGGGTCATCGACGCCGGATGCTGGATCAGGCTTTCCGCGTCGCCCAGCGAGACCGCGCGGCGGATGAGCTGCAACCGGTTCATCATCGACAGGCCGGCCGCGTAGCCGCCCGTCAACTCAAAGGCGATCATGCCACCGAAGCCGCCGGTCATCTGGCGGCGTGCGAGATCGTGCTGGGCGAAGCCCGGCAGGCCCGGATAGTAGACCGCGGCAACGGCGGGGTGGCGCTGCAGCGCTTCGGCAACGCGCTGGGCACTCTGGCAATGGCGCTCCATCCTCAGCGCCAGCGTCTTCAGCCCGCGCAGGATCAGCATGGCGTTGAACGGCGCCATCACGGCACCGGTCATGTCCTTCATGCCGGTGGTGCGGATGTTGGTGATCATCTCCGCACTGCCGGCCACCATGCCGGCGACAAGATCGCCATGCCCGCCAAGGTACTTGGTCGCCGAGTGGACGACGATGTCGGCCCCCAGCTCGATCGGCCGGGTCAGCAGCGGCGTGGCATAGGTGTTGTCGACCACGGTTGCCGCCCCTGCTGCGCGCGCGATGCGGGCGATGGCGGCGATGTCGACCAGGCGCATGTTCGGGTTGGCCGGCGTTTCGAAATAGACCACGCGGGTGTTGGGGCCGATTGCGGCTTCCAGGTTGGCCGGGTCGGTCAGGTCGACATGAGTGACGGTGATGCCGAACTTCGCCAGGCCGTGGCGCATGTAGGAGAAGGTGCAGCCGTACAGCGTCTTGTCGACGATGATTTCGTCGCCGGGCGCCACCAGCGTCCACAGCGCCGAGGTGATCGCCCCCATGCCCGACGCGGTGGCGAGGGCCGCTTCAGCGCCTTCCAGGTCGGCGACGCGGCGTTCCAGCAGGTCGAGCGTCGGGTTGGAGATGCGCGAATAGATGTAGCCCTGGCGCTCGCCGGCGAACATCTCGCCGCCGGCCTCCGCGGTCTCGAAGGCGAAGGTGGAGGTCAGGTGCAGCGGCGGGGTCAGCGCGCCCTCGTGGTCCATCGGCTCGTAGCCGAAATGGATGGCGCGGGTGGAAAAGCCGGACACGGTCTTCGACGAGCGGCACATCGTTGCCTCCATGCACTGAGCTGCCTGGAACCATAGCGCCAAGGGCGTGGCATGAAATTGCGAAGGCTGCTACCAGATTGGGAGATGTTGGTGGATTCCACCAAGGATCGGGCAAATGGATGCAAAAGATCGCCAGATTATCCGCGCCCTGCAAATCAGCGGCCGGCTGACCAACCAGGAGCTATCGGAGAAGGTGAACCTGTCGCCGTCGCCCTGTTCGCGCCGGGTGCGCGCGCTGGAGGAGAGCGGCGTGATCACCGGCTACACGGCCCTGGTGAATCAGAAGGCCTACGGCCTGCCGCTCACCGTGTTCGTCCGCATCCGCCTGGAGCACCATTCCAAGGAAGCCGTGGCGCGGTTCGAGCAGGGCATTCAGCGGATCGACGAGATCCTCGACTGCTTTCTGATGACGGGGGTGGCCGACTATCTGTTGCGCGTGATCGTCGCCAACCTCGATGCCTATGAGGGGTTCGTGCGCACCCGGCTGCACACCATACCCGGCATCGCCTCGATCGACACGAGCTTCGCCTACGGCACGGTGAAGCAAACACAGGTCTATCCGGCCGCGTAGGGCGTTCACCTGCCCGGCATGGTCAAGGCGGGATCTGTGCGGGATCGGCCATGGTAAGGAACCGCGACACGTCGTCGGTTCCCGCCGCGGGGGGGCAGGCGCACTGCATGGCCATGGCCAGCCCGATGGCCGAGGAGGTGGGCGTGTGGGCCGAGGCGCTGGCCGCCGTCAGGTCCATCACCAGGGTCGGGCAGGCGAAAAGGGCGGCGCGCACCACGTCCTGCCAGTCCGCCGCAAGCTGGTTCCCGGCGGCCAGCCGGCCCAGCAGCGGCCGCCAGAAGCGCACGGCCTTGGACGCCAGGAAGCTGTGGCGCAGCGGGCTCAGCCGATGGTCCGTTTCCACCTCCAGCACCTCGCCCGTGCAGCACACCGTGGCGGTGTAGCGGCGCGTCGCCTCCGCGGGGTCGTACAGCCAGAACGGGTGGGCAAAGACGTTGTGGAAGGTCGCCTTCACCTCGGCCAGCAGGGCCGGCACGTGGCGGCCGGCAAAGGCGGGGTCGAAGAACACCAGCCGGTCGTCCGCTCCCACCCGATCATCCGCTTCGAACCACACATTGGCGTTGTGGGCGTCGCCATGGGCCACCAGCGCCGGGCCGGGACCAAGGTTGGCGGGGTTCAGCAGGCGGAACGCGCGGGCGAACGCGTCCGCCAGCGTCATCGGGTAGTCGAGGCCGTTGATGCGCCAGGAGAGGCCGGCGATCTCCGCCCAACTGCCCGACCAGCCGTCAAAATCGAACCGCCCGTCCACATAGAACGCCTTGGCCCGCCCGCCCAGCGCGCCCGGTCCGCCTCCCCCTGGGGCGCGGTCCACCAGCCGGTGGTGGAAGAGCTGGTGAATGGGTTCTGCCGCCACGTCGTCCGCCGTCGCGGTGTGCAGGGTGGCGAGCGCCACGGCGATGTTGGCATCGTCGAACGCACTCTGTGCCGCGGTCACCCGCAGCCCCGTCACGGGGTCGCGCTGGCGTTCCAGATCGGCGCACACGTCCGACAGGCGGCGGTCCTGCCGGCGGCGGTACACCAGCACCTGGCGGCCCGGCGCCTGGCTCACCGCCAGCGGCATGTCCACCTGGTAGCCGGCGTCGTGCAGCACCTGGGCGTTGTAGTATTCGCCGACGCCCGCTTCCTCCCCCTCCTCCTGGTGGAACTTGAAGAACAAGGGCTCGCCGCCGTCCGCAACGGCAAAGCCGTTCACGGAATTCAGGCTGTAGATGTCCCGGTTGATGGCGACGTCGCCGACGGGGCGGCCCAGCACCTCGGCGAGCAGGGCGGTCGCCAGCCGGGCGGCTTCCTCCACCGCGCCCGCGCGGGCAGCAGCGCGGATGCGGGCCGCGGGAGTATCGGCTGCGGGGGTATCGGCCGGATCGCTCATCGGAACGGATCGATCACGGCCTTGATGCGATCCGACGCCCCCGCCATCAGCTCGGCATAGGTGGCCGGCACATCGTCCAGCGCGATCGGCCGCCCGGTCAGCGCCGCCACCCGCTCGCGCACCTCGCCCAGCAGCGCCAGGGCGGCCGGCAGCTCGTCGCGGAAGGCGGCACAGCCCACCACGTCCAGCCCCTTTTCCACCACCGCATTCAGCGGCACCTGGGGCGCCCCATGGAACAGGCCGACAAGCGCGATGCGTCCGCCGCCGGGCAGCACTTCGAGCAGGGCGGACACCGCGGCGGGGGACCCGGTGGCATCCACCGCGTAGCCGGGCACATGGGGCAGCACCGCCAGGTCGGCGACCGGGAGCGCACCGCTGGCCGCCGCTGCCGTGGCCAGCCGGGCGGCATTGCGGTCGGCCAGCATCACCGGGCCGTAGCCGCGATGCACCAGGGCCGTGGCCACCAGGGTGCCGATGGGGCCGGCCCCGGCCACCAGAATGGGCACGCCCGTGGCAGGGTTCAGCCGGGCGACCGCGTGCAGTGCCACCGCCATGGGTTCCGCCAGCACCGCCACATCGGCCGCCAACCCCTGGTCCGGCAATGCCACAAGCTGGGCGGCCGGCAGCGTGGTGTAGGGCTCGAACCCGCCGTCGTTCACCTCCCCCACAAAGCCCAGGTTTTCGCAGTGGAAGCTCTCTCCCGCCAGGCACGCGGCGCAGCGGCCGCACACCACCCGGCTGTCCGCCACCACGCGGGTGCCGGGCGCCAGGCAGGCCCCGGCCCCCGCCGCCTCCACCACCGCCACGAATTCGTGGCCGGGCACCGACGGGCTGCGGGAAATCCACATGCCGGTCTTGAAGTTGTGCAGGTCGGACCCGCAGATGCCGGCGCGCTCCACCCGCAGCCGCACCTCGCCATCCGCCGGGGCGGGGGCGGCGGCAATCTCCTCCACCCGCAGGTCGCCGGCGGCGTAGAGGCGGACCGCCTTCACGAACCGTCCCCGCCGAAGGCCGCGGTCCGCATCTCCGACACCGCATTGGCGTGGGCATCGAAGCCTTCGTAGGTGGCGAACCGGTGCACCTTGGCTGCCACGCTGTCGTAGCCCGCCTTGGTGGCGTAGCCGACGGACATGCGCTTCATGTAGTCGAACACGCTGAGCGGCGAGTTGGTGCGCGAGGCCATGTTGGTGGGCAGCACCGCGTTGGGGCCGAGCACGAAGTTGCCGACGCAGACCGGCGTGTGTTCGCCCAGCAGCACTTCGCCGGCATTCTCGATCTTGCCGAGATGGGCGAAGGCTTCCTTGCTCTGGATCTCCAGGTGTTCCGGCGCATAGGCGTTGGTGAAGGCGATGGCATCGTCCATGTCGCGGGCCAGCACGATGCCGCCGCGCGGCCCGCACAGCACGGCGGAGGAGAACGCCACCCGCTGTTCGCCCATCTTCGCCCAATAGCCGGGGATGGCGGCGCGCGCCGCTTCGGCCACCGCACGGCTGTTGGTGACCAGGAAGGCCGAACTGTCCGGCCCGTGTTCGGCTTCGATCAGCAGGTCCAGGCCGGCCACGCGGCCATTGGCGGTTTCGTCGGCCAGGATGATCGCCTCGCTGGGGCCGGCCGGCGGGCCGGGATCGATGCGGTCGGCCAGCAGGCGCTTGGCCGCCACCACCCAGGGGCTGCCGGGGCCGACGATCTTCAGGCAGCGCGGCACCGTCTCAGTGCCGTAGGCCACCGCCGCCACGCCCTGGGCACCGCCGGCCTTGTACACCTTGGTGACCCCCGCCAGCCTTGCCGCCACCAGGGTGGCCGCATCCACCCCGCCATCGGGGCCGGGCGGAGTGATGATGATGGGGTTGGGCACGCCCGCCACCACTGCCGGCACCGCCGTCATCAGCACCACGCTGGGGAACGCCCCCTTCCCGCGCGGCACGTAGCAGGCCACGCTGTCGATGGGCCGCACCTTGTCGCCGGCGAACAGGCCGGGGCGGATTTCCTTCAGCCACATGTCCTCCGGCATCTGCGCCTGGTGGAAGCGGCGGATGTTGTCTGCGGAAAACTCCAGGACCTTGATCAGCTCCGGGTCGAGCGCGGCGAAGGCGGCTTCGAAATCCGCCTCGGTCGCCTGGATGGCGTCGGGCTCCACCGGGCTCTTGTCGAACGCCCGGGCGAAGCGGGCGAGTGCGGCGTCGCCTTCGTCGCGCACCGCATCGATGATCGGGCGGACCTTTTCCAGGAACCCGTCCAGGTCGGCCTCGGCCCGGCGGGTCAGGCCGGCGCGGGCCTCCGGCGTCATCGTGGCCAGTTCGTGGAAGCTGATGTCAGCGCTTTCGGGCATGGGCGGGTCCTTCGGTTCCATCCGCTATTTCGACCTGAGGAAGATTTCCAGGCCGACGATCCGGTCGAGCAGCCACACCGCCACCACCGCGAACAGGATGTAGACCACCGACACGGCGGCCAGGTCCGGCGTGATGACGGAGCGGATGTTGTTGTAGATCTGCACCGGCAGGGTGACCGTGCGGCTGTCCACCAGGAACAGGCTGACGAGAAACTCGTTGAACGCCAGCACGAACATCAACAGCCCGCCGGTGATCACGCCGGGGGTGACCGCCGGCAGGGTGACGGTGAAGAACACGTGCACCGGGGCGGCCCCGCAATTGGCGGCGGCGTTTTCCAGCTCCGGGTCCAGGCTGTTCACCGAGGCACTGACCGCCCAGATCATGAAGGGCAGGTTGATCACGCACAGGCCGATGCCGACGGGCCAGAGCTGGCCGAGAATGCGGATCTCCCCGAAGAAGATCATCATGCCGATGCCGGACACCACCAAGGGGATGGTGAAGGGCAGCAGCAGGTAGATCTGCAAGGTGCGGCGCAGGCGCAGCCGGTAGCGCACGGTGGCGATGGCGGCCAGCGTGCCCACCGGGATGGAGAGCACGGTACAGATCACCGACACGTAGAACGACCGCCACAGCGCGTCCCAGAAGGCGCGCTCGCTGGCCAGTTCCTCGTACCAGCGCAGCGAGAACCCATCGGGCGGGAAGCGGATGATGTCGCCCGAGGTGAACGAGGCGCCGATGATGATGAGCGTCGGCAGGCTGAGCGTGACCACGCACAGCACGACGATGCTCCACAGCACCCAGGCCTTGGCCCGCGCGCCGGTCATGACCGCCCGCGCCGGCGCGCCTGGGCCCGGCTGCTGGGATTGGTCATCCCCAGGGTTCCGGTTCCCACCAGCGCCAGAATGCCCACCGCCAGCACGCTGCCGATGACCACCAGCACCAGGGCGATGGCTGCCCCCAGGCCGAAATTGGAGAGCTGGAAGAAGGCGTCGTAGATCGACGAGGCAATGAAGTCCGAGGTGCCGCCGCCGAGGATTTCCGGCATGGCGAAATCCGTCAGCGTCAGCGTGAACACCACCAGCCCGGCGCCGATGAAACCGGGCTTGGCCATGGGCAGCACCACGAACCACAGGGTCTGCATCCAGTTGGCACCCAGGCCCTCCGAGGCCAGTTCCACATCCTGGCCGATGGCCGCCACCGCCGGCACCAGCATCAGCACGGCAAAGGGCAGCATGTACTGGATGAGCCCGAAGATGACGGACGGGTAGTTGTAGAGAAGGTCGAACGGCCCCAGGCCGATGGCCCCGAGTGCGGAGTTCAACAGTCCTTCGGAGCCGAGGATGATCAGCCAGCCATAGGCGCGCACCACCTGGCCGATGAAGAAGGGCAGGAACAGCGCGATCAGCAGCAGCTTGCGCAGGCGCGAGGAGCCCGTGCGCACCATCACATAGGCATAGGGGAAGGCCAGCAGGAGGCTGAACACCGTTACCAGCACCGCCGCCAGAAGCGTGCGCAGGAACACGCGGGTGAACACCGGCCGGTCCCACAGGATCTGATAGTTGGTCAGGCTGTACTCATCCACCAGCCGGTAGGTGGAGAGGTCCAGCTCCCGCAGGCTGTAGTCCGCCATGTAGCCGAGCCCGATCACCAGCAGGCCCACCAGCAGCACGGCGGGCGTCAGCAGCAGGTAGCCGGTCTGCCCCCTGAGCGGGCGCGGCCACAGGCGCCGGGCAACCGCTTCCGCGCCGTCCAGCAAGCGCCACGCGATGGGTCTGGAGGATGGCTTCGGCATCGCCACCTAGACGGATTTCGAAAAGGGGGGCGCCCCGGCGGCCCGCAGGCCACCAGGGCGCCACGTCGCGACCAGGGCTAGCCCTGGAAGATTTCCTGGAAGTGCTCGAACCAGATGGGCTGGTTTTCCACCAGCACCGGGCTGGGGATGCGCACCAGGCGGGCGAAGTCTTCCTCCGTCGTCGGGTAGGCGGGATCGCCCGCCATGCCTTCCGGCGGCTCGATGCCCGGGAACACCGGCGGCAGGCCCAGCGCCCCGCACCACGCCTGCTGGGCGTCACGCGTCAGCGCGAAGTTGATGAACTGCTTGGCCCAGTATTCCTCGTTCTCCGGCAGGCCGCGGGGGATCCACAGCCCGTCGGTATCCACCTTGCAGCCCTCCACCGGCACCGTCCATTCCACGTCGATGCCGCTCTGGCGGGCGGCCAGCGCGTTGACGGAGATGGTGCAGGCCATGTCGATTTCGGCGTTCTGGAACCAGGTGGTGAAGTCCGGGTCCTCGCCCAGCAGCGGCTCGTTCGCCGCAAGCTGGCGGTAGAACTCCCAGCCC
Source organism: Rhodospirillaceae bacterium (assembly GCA_020425485.1). Taxonomy (GTDB): domain Bacteria; phylum Pseudomonadota; class Alphaproteobacteria; order DSM-16000; family Inquilinaceae; genus JACKIH01. The sequence continues at coordinate 293 of JAGQRL010000126.1, read as the reverse complement.
GGCTCCATGTTGCCAGGAATATCATCGATGGTGCCGCCACCGGCGATCACGGCGATGGGGTTGAAGCCGATGCCGTCGTCATAGAGCGCGATGCGGCCGCGCAGTTCCGGCTCCAGCATCACCCGCCAGCTTGCCGGCGGGCCGTCCGGGAACGCTTCCGGCCGGTAGGCGCAGACGTACACATAGGCATAGGTGTTCACCAGCGGATAGCCTTCCAGCCCCACCGGCCGGGCCAGCGGCAGCAGGCCTTCCAGGTTGGGCAGGTCCGACAGGTCCACCGTCACGCCGCGCAG
>JAGQRL010000125.1 GCA_020425485.1 Rhodospirillaceae bacterium | reverse complement strand
TCGTCACCCACGGCCATGCCGACCATGCGCGGCCGGGCTCCGCCCATGTCGGCGCCACGGCGGAAACGCTGGCGATCATGCGTGCCCGCTACGGCGAGGCGGCGGGCGGCCGGCTGGAGCCCTTCGCCTGGGGCGAGACGCGCAGCATCGGCGGGGTCGACGTGACCTTCCGCCCGGCCGGCCACGTGCTGGGCAGCGCCCAGATCGTGCTGGAACACGCCGGCACCCGCGTGGTGGTAACGGGCGACTACAAGCGCACCCCCGACCCCACCTGCCGCGGCTTCGAGCCCGTGGCCTGCGACATATTGGTGACCGAAGCCACCTTCGGGCTGCCGGTGTTCCGCCACCCGCCGCCCGCAGCCGAGGTCGCCAAGCTGCTGGACAGCCTGCGCCTGTTCCCCGACCGCGCCCATGCGGTGGGGGTGTATGCGCTCGGCAAATGCCAGCGCCTGATCGCACTGCTGCGCGCCGCCGGCTACGAGCGGCCGATCTACCTGCACGGCGCCCTAATTGCCCTGTGCGAGCTGTACGAGGCCCTGGGCGTGCCGCTCGGCCCGCTGCTGCCGGCAGGAGCGGCCGCCAAGGCGGAGCTGGCCGGCGCCATCGTGCTGGCGCCGCCTTCGGCGCTGGCCGACCGCTGGGCCCGCCGCCTGCCGGACCCTTTGGTGGCGGCGGCATCGGGCTGGATGCGAGTGCGCCAGCGCGCCCGCCAGCGCGGTGTGGAACTGCCGCTGGTGATTTCCGACCATGCCGACTGGCCGGAGCTGCTGGCCACGGTGGAGGACACCGATCCCGCCGAGGTGTGGGTGACCCATGGCCGGGAGGATGCGCTGGTGCACGCCGTGGCACAGACCGGCCGGGCCGCCCGGGCGCTCGCCCTGGTCGGCTTCGAGGACGAGGCGGAGTAGCCGGCATGTCCGTTGCCGCCTTCGCCCGGCTGATCGAGCGGCTCGCCTTCACGCCCTCGCGCACCGGCAAGCTGGCCCTGCTGGAAGACCATTTCCGCCAGGCGGACGACCCCGACCGCGGCTGGGCCCTGGCGGCCCTCACCGGCGGGCTCGCCTTTCCCGCGGTGAAGGCCGGCGCCATCCGGGCGGCGGCGGCGGCACGGCTGGACCCGGTGCTGTTCGCCGCCTCCTACGACTTCGTGGGCGACCTCGCCGAAACCGTCGCCCTGATGTGGCCCGACACGGATGTGGCCACCGAAGCCCCCAGCCTGGCGGACGCCGTGCAGCGCCTGACCCTCGCCGGCCGCACCGAAGCCCCCGCCCTGCTGGCCGCCTGGCTCGACCGGCTGGACGACAGCGCGCGGCTGGCCTTCCTCAAGCTGGTCACCGGCGGCTTGCGGGTGGGCGTGTCCGCCCGCCTGGCGAAGACCGCACTTGCCCGCTTCGGCGGCCGGGCGCCGGAGGAGATCGAGGAGGTGTGGCACGGCCTCGCCCCGCCCTATCTCGACCTGTTCGCCTGGCTGGACGGGCGGGGCGAACGGCCGCAGGTGGACCACGCCGCCACCTTCCGGCCGCTGATGCTGGCCACCCCGCTGGAGGATGCAGACGCCGCGGCCCTCGACCTCAGCGCCTATGCCGCGGAATGGAAGTGGGACGGCATCCGCGTGCAGCTTGTGGCCGGGGCGGCTGTGCGGCGCATCTATTCGCGCAGCGGCGACGACATCACCGATGCCTTCCCCGACATCGCTGAACACCTGGGCTTCGATGCGGTGCTGGACGGCGAGCTGCTGGTGGCCCACCCCAAAGCCGACACCGGAGATGGCGCCGGGGAGGGCACACCGGAGATCGCCCCCTTTAACGACCTGCAGCAGCGCCTCAACCGCAAGACGGTGACGCGCCGCATGCTGGCCGAGCATCCCGCCTGGGTGCGGCTCTACGACATCCTGTTCGACGCGGGCGAAGACCTGCGGCCGCTCGCCTTCGCCGACCGCCGGGCGCGGCTGGAAGCCTGGTTCGCCCGCACAAGGCCGGAACGCATGGACCTGTCCCCGCTGGTGGCGTTTTCCGGCTTCGACGAGTTGGCGGCCCTGCGCCGGGGATCGCGCGGCCGCGCCATCGAGGGGCTGATGCTGAAGCGCACCGACAGCGTCTACGTCGGCGGCCGGCCCAAGGGGCCGTGGTTC
>JAGQRL010000124.1:474-5063 GCA_020425485.1 Rhodospirillaceae bacterium | reverse complement strand
GGGCGGGGGAGCGGGCTGGAACCGGACTCAGCCGAAGGCGCATCTAGAATTCCGCGCGGATTTCCCGGTGGGCGGCCCGGTAGCCGGCCGACACATGCTGGAGTGCCGGGCGGACGATGCGGTGCAGGTCCGGCAGCCGGTGGAACGGCACCGAGGGGTAGAGGTGGTGCTCGGCGTGGAAGGGCATGTTCCACGCCAGCCGGCGCAGCAGGCCGCCTGCCAGAGTGGTGCGGGTGTTGCGCGTCAGGTCCGGCACCCTGGCACAGCCGGTGTGTTCGGCCAGCAGATAGGCGCGCAGGAAGGGCTGGCCCAGCACCAGCGGTCCCAGCCACAGGGTGACCGGCAGCCAGGACCGGGCGGCCAGTGCGGCCAGGGCGATCGCCGCGTAGCCGGCCAACTGCCAGCGCGCGTTGGCAACGACGCCGGCACGCGCGTGGTCCGGCAGATAGGCCATGCCGGCGGTATCGCCGCGGCCCAGGCTCCACAGGGTCAGCCCCAGCCGCCACCACATGGGCAGGCCGCTGAGGTGCCAGATGTAGCCGGCAAGGGTTGCCGGCTTGGGCCGCGCCAGTTCGGGGTCGTGCGCCGGATCCTGGGTGTGGCGGTGGTGCGCCAGGTGGAAATGGCGGAACCACACCGGCGGGATCAGCAGCACGAAGCCGGCCACCTGGGCCAGCACCAGGTTGGGCCAGCGCTTGCGGAACACCGTGCGGTGCACGGTTTCGTGCAGCGGCGCGAACAGCGCCACCAGGAAGATGCCGTGCACCAGCATCGCCGGCAGGGCGAGCCACCAGGCCGGCGCCAGCATGATCGCCGCACCGCTGAGGGCGAGGGCTGCGGCGTGGCCGATGGTCTGGGCGGCCCCGGCGGCATCGGAGCGGGCGTTGAGGCCGCGCAGCGTGCCGGCATCGACCAGACCGGCCGGCGGCCGCACCTGCCAGGCCGCCCGAGCTTCCGTCTGCGGATGCGCGACATCCGTCACCGCAGCCAGACCTGTTGGCGGCTGCACACGTTGAGGTTCGACTCGGTGTAGTAGACACCCGCCGCGTCCACCGCCTCCAGCCGGTAGGCGCAGCCCCCGGACGACCGGCTGACCGGCACGAACAGGCTGGTGTTGGGCAGCAGGATCGAGCCGTTGAGCGCGTTGCGGAAGCTGGCGGACGAGCCCGCCGGGCGGATCGACAGATGGTAGATCGGGTTGCCGGTGGCGTTCACCACCAGCACGCCATCGGGCTGGGCAGACACCGGGGTGGCCGGGCCAAGCTCTTCCGGCGGGGCCGGCGGCGGCGCTTCGGCCAAGAGCTGGGTGCGCTCCCCCGCCGTCAGGTAGCCGGTCTGCGGGCTGCCGATGCGCTGCTGGTAGCCGCGGATGGCGCGCCTTGTGCCGGGGCCGAAGATGCCGTCGATGCCCATGGCGTAGAGGCCGAGGCCTTGCAGCGCCGCCTGCACCTCCCGCCGTTGGCTGTAGGTCAGCCCGGCTTCCAGCGCCGCCAGGCGCTCACGTTCCAGGGCTTCCGGGTCGGGCTCCGGCTGCGGCGGCGCCAGGCTGGCGATGCGGGCTTCCGCCACATCGGCCATCAGGCCGTTGGGGAAGCGGGCGAGGTATTCGCGGTAATCGTCGGCATCGGTGCTGCCCTTGATGGTCTGCCAGAAGGCGCTGTCGGGATCGTCGGCCGGCGGGTCCGCTTCGGCGACCTGGGGCGGCTCGGGCTGTTCGGCCGGCGGCAGTGCGGGCACCGTCTCCGGCACCGTTTCAGGCAGCGTCTCCGGCACCGGGTCCTGCGGCGGATTGGCGAGGTCGTCCAACTGCAACTGGGCGATCACCGCGAAGCGGCCTTCGGGGTAGGCGTTCAGGTAGTGGTGGATGGCTTCCGCCCGGCGTTCGGGGTCGTGCACCTGCTGGGTGGCTTCCCACACCGCCATTTCCACCGCCAGCGGGTCCGGCCCCAGCGGTTCGGGCGGCGGCTCATCGGGCTCCACCACCTGCGGCGGCAGCCCTTCGATGCTGCCGCATTCGGCATTGGCCCATTCGGCCATCAGCCGGTGCGCCGATTGCTGGAGTGCGTCCGGCCGGTCGTGCGCCACACCCTCCAGATGGGGCAGCAGATGGGCCAGCAGATCGGCGGCATCGGGCGAGGCGGTGTTGAGGCAGGAGACGAACGACACGCCGGCATCCGCCTGCTGGTCCAGATAGGCTTGCAGGTAGGCGTCGCACTGGAAGGCATCGAAGGTGGCGGTGGCCGAGGAGCCGAGCCCGCCCTGGCACCAGCTCAGCAACTGGCCGCCGGTCACCTGTGCGGCGGCGGGCGGGATCGCCAGGGTGGCGGCGATCAGCGGTCCGCCGGCCAGAACGGCCAGGAAACGGGCGAGGCGAGGGGCGAGGCGAGGGGCCAAGCGCGGGGCCGGGCGACGGGACAGGTGGCAGGCACAACTGGTCATGGACTCGTCCCCCCGCGCGACAGGTCGGCCACCCAGTCGGAACGATCGATGCGGCCGGTGTCGGCATACTCAAAGATATGGTCGCGGAACACGCCGACGAAGGGGATCAATTCCGGCCGTCCCCGGCTTTCCAGTTCCAGGCTGAGCACACGCACCTGTTCGTCCACCACCGACCGGTCGAAGCTGCTGGCGGCCACTACCGCCGTCTCCGAGTAGAAATCAAAATTGTCGTCGATGGCCTCGCGGGCAATGGCCAGGCTTTCGGCGAGGCGGGCGGCATGGGGCGAACTGGCGTCCACCGCCTCGAAGGCGGCAAGCTGGCGGGTGCGGATGGCCATGGCCTGGTCGTCGCGCTGGATGGCGCTACCCAGATAGGCACCCAGGCGCAGCAGGCTGCCGGCGGTGCGCTGGGCGCTGACGGAACGGGCCTCCACCTGGGCGCGCAGGGCGACGGCGATGGCCTCAAGCTCGGTGCGCCGCGCCCGGTCGGTCACCGTGGCGGTCAGCCGGCCCAGCTCGCCCAGGGGATCTTCCAGATCGGCCCCGGCATCGTCGGCAAAGCTGTCGGCCCCGGTGATCAGGTCGTCCAGCGCCTGTTCAATGGCCCGCACCCGCGCCACCGAGGTGGTGACGGTGGAGCCGATGACGAAGCGCACCCCAACCGTATCCAGGCGGTTGGGCGCACCGGCGCGGAACGGCGCGTATTCCTGGCGCAGGGCGGTGCGCAGTTCGGCCACCGGCGTCTGGAAGCTGCCGCCGCGGGCCACATAGCCGCCCACCTGGCCGTGCAGCCGGCCCAGCCGGTTGGCCTGGAAGGGCTCCAGCACCAGTTCCTCGACATTGCCCAGCATGTCGTAGAGGCCCAGCGGATTGGGCTCCAGCAGGCCGATGGGGTGGCGGCTGCCATCGGCCGAGGTGGGGCCCTGGTACCAGGCGAAGGTGGCGATGGGGCCATCCATGGGGAAGCGGGCGCCGCGGAAATCCTCCACCCCCACCGCCGCACCGCCGCGCGCGGCATATTCCCACTCCACCTCGGTGGGCAGGCGCAGGAAGCCCTGGGCATCTTCCTCGGATGGCAAGGCGTTGGGGTGGTTGGCCATCAGCCAGGTGGTGAGGTGGTCGGCCAGCGCCACCGCGTCGGACCACGTCAGGTCGGCGGCCGGCAGCCAGGTTTCCCGGTCCGGCGCCAGGCACTCGCCGTCGATGGCAGCGCGCTGGCCTTCGGTCAGCTCATAGGCGGCGATCCAGTAGAGCCGGTGGCCGGCATCACCCGGCACGCTGAAGCTGCCGGCCAGCGGGGCGTAGCGCGGCCCATCGGCATAGCCGGCTTCGCTGCCCTGGTTGCCGAGCAGCACCTGGCGGTCGCCCAGCGCGCCGACGCCCGGCACCGAAACGGCGCGGAACGCCATGGCGCCGCCGCAGGGCAGGGGCAGCACCAGGTCGCCGTCGCGCGGCTGCGGGTTCCACGCCTCGTCCGGCCACTCCTGCGCTGCCGCAGGCGCAGCCAGGCCGGCGCCCAGAACAAGGGCGGCAAGCCAAGCCGGCGGCCGGTCGAAGCGGGCGGGTCGCTGCATCCCCATCGGGTCCAAGCAGGTGATATTGAAGCAAATACAACACCAATCGCCGCCGGTGGTGGGGCGAGATTGTGGATTTCCTGCGACGCCAACGGTCTGGGCAAGCGATCCTGGCGCGGCTTAAGCTGGGTTTCCCGAGCCCCGAGGTGCCCCGATGACCCATGTGTTCCACCGCCACACGCGGATGTCTCCCCCCGTCGCGGCCAAGGGGGACGGGCCCTATGTGATCGACTCCGCCGGCAAGCGCTACCTGGATGCTTCGGGCGGGGCCGCGGTGTCCTGCCTCGGCCACAGCCACCCCGCCGTGATCGCCGCCATCAAGGCGCAGGTGGACGCCATCGCCTATGCCCACACCGCCTTCTTCACCAACCAGGCGATGGAGGATCTGGCGGACAGGCTGATCGCCAAGGCGCCGGAGGGGTTGGACAAGGTCTATTTCGTTTCCGGCGGGTCGGAGGCGATGGAGGCGGCCATCAAGCTGGCGCGCCAGTACTTCCTGGAGATCGGCCAGCCCCAGCGCAGCCACCTGGTGGCCCGCAAGCAGAGCTACCACGGCAACACCCTGGGGGCGCTGGC
>JAGQRL010000124.1:0-378 GCA_020425485.1 Rhodospirillaceae bacterium | reverse complement strand
GAGGAGTATGGCGAGCGCCTGGCCGCGGGGCTGGAGGACACCTTCCAGCGCATCGGCCCGGACAAGGTGATGGCCTTCGTGGCCGAACCGGTGGTGGGCGCCACGGCCGGTGCGGTGCCGCCGGTACCGGGCTACTTCAAGCGGGTGCGCGAGGTGTGTGACCGTTACGGCGTGCTGCTGATCCTGGACGAGGTGATGTGCGGCATGGGGCGCACCGGCACGCTGTACGCCTGCGAGCAGGACGGCATCGCCCCGGACCTGATGGCCATCGCCAAGGGGCTGGGGGCGGGCTACCAGCCCATCGGCGCCACCCTGGTGTCCGAACGCATCTTCAACGCCATCCGCGACGGCTCCGGCTTCTTCCAGCACGGCCACACC
>JAGQRL010000123.1 GCA_020425485.1 Rhodospirillaceae bacterium | reverse complement strand
GGCAGCAGGTGCAGGCCAACGGGGCTGCCTTCCCGCTCGGCGTCGACCTGCTGCTGGTGGGCCGCAGCGGCTGGGTGGGCCTGCCGCGCAGCGTGGCCGTGGAGATCGCCTGATGTATGTCGCGGTGAAGGGCGGCGAGGCCGCCATCGATGCCGCCCACGCGGCCCTGGCCAGGAAGCGCCGCGGCGACCCCGAGGTGCCCGACCTGAGCCTGGAGCAGATCGACCAGCAGCTGGCCCTCGCTGTCGACCGGGTGATGCTGGAAGGCTCCGTCTACGACCGCGAACTGGCGGCCCTGGCCGTGAAGCAGGCCCGCGGCGACCTCTTGGAGGCCATCTTCCTGCTGCGCGCCTACCGCACCACCCTGCCGCGGCTGGCCGCCTCGCGGCCGCTGGAAACCGGCCAGATGGTGGTGGCCCGGCGCATCTCCGCCACCTTCAAGGACCTGCCGGGCGGCCAGGTGCTGGGGGCGACCTTCGACTACACCCACCGGCTGCTCGATTTCGACCTGGCGGCGGCCCCGCCCCCGGACGATGGCGGCGGTGCGGGGGCCGCCCCGGCGGCAGCGGCGCGGACCGACGACGAGTTTGCGCCGGCCGACCCGCCAGAGAACCCACAAGCAGGCCCGCCGGCCAGCCCGCCGGCCAGCCCACCGCGGGTGTCCGACCTGGTGGGGCGCGACGGGCTGATCGAGCCGGCCCAGCCCTCCGACCCCGAGCCGGCGCCGGACGACCTGACGCGCCAGCCGCTGCGCTTCCCCGCCAGCCGCGACCTGCGCCTGCAAGCGCTCGCCCGCGGCGATGAAGGCTTCCTGGTGTCGCTGGCCTATTCCAGCCAGCGCGGCCACGGCACCACCCACCCCTTTGCCGGGGAGATCCGCCAGGGCGAGGTGGCGGTGGAAATCGTGCCGGAGGAACTCGGCTTCCCCGTCACCATCGGCACGGTGGCGGTGACGGAATGCGAGATGTTCGGCCAGTTCGTCGGCGCCCAGGGCGAGCCGCCGCGCTTCACCCGCGGCTACGGGCTGACCTTCGGGGAATCCGAACGCAAGGCCATGGCCATGGCCATCGTCGACCGGGCCTTGCGGTCCGGCGAACTGGGCGGCGGCACCGCGGCGCCGGCGCAGGATGCCGAATTCGTGCTGCCGCACAGCGATACGGTGGAAGCGTCGGGCTTCCTTCAGCACCTCAAGCTGCCCCACTACGTCGATTTCCAAAGCGAGCTGGAGGGCCTGCGCCGCATGCATGCCGGCCTCGCCGCCGCCGCCCCGGCGGGGACCGCAGCGGGTGACGAAGCCCCCGACGACGGAACCCTGCCATGACGGCCGGCTACAACTTCGCCTACCTGGACGAGCAGACCAAACGGATGATCCGCCGCGCCATCCTGAAGGGCGTGGCCGTGCCGGGCTACCAGGTGCCATTCGCCAGCCGCGAAATGCCGCTGCCCTTCGGCTGGGGCACCGGCGGCATCCAGGTGACGGCCTCTATCCTCGGCTACCACGACGTGCTGAAGGTGATCGACCAGGGGGCCGACGACACCACCAACGCGGTGTCGATCCGCCGCTTCTTCGCCCGCGTCGCCGGCGTGGCCACCACCACCCGCACCACCGAGGCGACGATTATCCAGACGCGCCACCGCATCCCCGAAACGCCGCTCCGGGCGGGCCAGATCATGGTGTTCCAGGTGCCCATCCCGGAACCGCTCAGGTGGCTGGAACCGCGGGAAAGCGAGAACCGCAAGAGCCACGCCATGGCCGATTACGGCGCCATGCACGTGAAGCTGTACGAGGACATCGTGCGCTACGGCCAGATCGCCACCAGCTACGACTATCCGGTACGGGTGGCCGGCCGCTACCTGATGGCGCCCTCGCCCATCCCCAAATTCGACAACCCGAAGCTGGACCGCAGCCCCGCCCTGATGCTGTTCGGCGCCGGGCGGGAAAAGCGCATCTACGCCATCCCGCCGCACACGCCGGTGGTGAGCCTGGATTTCGAGGACCACCCCTTCCGCCTGCAGCGCTGGACCGAGGCGTGCAGCCAGTGCGGCGACACCGCCAGCTTCCTCGACGAGATCCTGATGGACGACCAGGGCAACCGCCGCTTCGTGTGCTCCGACACCGACCATTGCGCCGCCCGCCAGGCGGCCGGCCAGGGCGGTGCGCCGTGATCCCCTGCATCTCCGTGCCCTTCGACCCGGCCGACCCCGACGACCCCGAGGACGCGGCCGGCGACGGCCCGCTGCTGGAAGTCTCCGGCCTCGGCTTCGCCTACGGCAGCCGCATGGCGCTGGCCGATGTGGACCTGACCTTGTGGCCGGGCGAGGTGCTGGCGGTGGCGGGCGAAAGCGGCTCGGGCAAGACCACGCTGCTCGGCTGCCTGTCGGGCGAGCTGGCGCCGCAGGCCGGCCGGGTCGGCTTCCTCACCCGCGAGGGCAAGCGCGTGGACATGCACAGCCTCGGCGAAGCGGAGCGCCGCCGCCTGCTGCGCACCGATTGGGGCATCGTCCGCCAGAACCCGCGCGACGGGCTGCGCCTGGCCGTTTCCGCCGGTGCCAATGTGGGCGAGCCGCTGATGGTGCTGGGCCACCGCCACTACGGCTGGCTGCGCGGCCAGGCGGGCGACTGGCTCGACCGCGTGGAAATCCCCGCCGACCGCATCGACGATCCGCCGGCCACCTTTTCCGGCGGCATGCAGCAGCGCCTGCAGATCGCCCGCAACCTGGTGACCGACCCGCGCATCGTGCTGATGGACGAACCCACCGGCGGGCTCGACGTGTCGGTGCAGGCGCGCCTGCTCGACCTCCTGCGGCGCCTGGTGTCGGAGCTTGACCTGGCGGTTGTGCTGGTAACCCACGACCTGGCGGTGGCCCGCCTGCTGGCCGACCGGCTGGTGGTGATGAAGGATGGGCGCATCGTCGAAACCGGGCTGACCGACCAGGTGCTGGACGATCCCCAGCACGCCTACACCCAGCTTCTCGTCAGCTCGGTTCTCCAGCCATGACCGTGCCCGCCCGCGACTCCGCTGCCCACGATGCCGCCCAACCGGCCATGCTGGAGGTGAGCAATCTCAGCAAGGCGTTCACCCTGCACATCCAGGGCGGGGCACGAATCGAAGCCTTCCGCGATGTCGCCTTCTCCGTCGCCGCCGGGGAGTGCCTGGCGCTGGTCGGCCCCTCGGGATCCGGCAAGTCCAGCGTGCTGCGGGTGGTCGCCGGCAACTACCTGGCCCAGTGCGG
>JAGQRL010000122.1:770-11326 GCA_020425485.1 Rhodospirillaceae bacterium | reverse complement strand
TTCCAGCTTGGTCATGTTCACGCCGTTGGTGGCGAAGCCGCCGAGCGCCTTGTAGAGGGCGGCGGGCACGCTGCGCACCTCGAACAGGAAGCTGGTGATTGCCGGCCCGGCCTCCAGCGGCGGGATGTCCGGCTCCCGCGCCATCACCAGGAACCGCGTGGTGTTGTGGGCCACGTCCTCGATGTCGGCGCGCAGGATCTCCAGCCCATAGATCTCCGCGGACAGCCGCGAGGCGATGGCCGCCTGGGTGGGATCGCCGGACGCCGCGACCATGCGCGCGGCACCTGCGGTGTCGGCATGCACCACCGGCTCCAGCCCCAGCGTGCGGATCAGCGTGCGGCATTGGCCGAGCGCGTGCACGTGGCTGTGCACCCGGCGGATATCGGCCAGCTTGGTGCCGGGCAATGCCAGAAGCTGGTGGTTCACCCGCTGGAAATGCTCGCCGGTGATGAACAGCCCGCTGCCCGGCAGCAGGTGGTGGATATCGGCCACCCGCCCGGCGATGGAGTTTTCGATGGGGATCAGCGCGCGTTCCGCCACCCCGTCGCGCACCGCCGTCATGGTGGCATCGAAGGACGGGAACGGCAGCGTGGAGGTGCCGGGGAAAACCTGGCGGCAGGCAAGGTCGGAATAGGCGCCGGGCCAGCCTTGGAATGCAATCGACGGCACGTCGGTCAGTCCTGATCGGCGGGGTTAGTGACGTCGGGGTCCGGCGGCGGCTCGATGCTGTCGCGCACCCGCTTCAAATCGGCCGGCGTGTCCACACCCAGCGGCAGCTCGTCCACCACCGCGGCGTCGATGCGCATGCCGGCGGCAAGGGCGCGGAGCTGCTCAAGCCGCTCGCGCATCTCCAGCACGCCCGGCGACAGCCCCACGAAGCGGTCCAGTGCCGCCCGCCGGAAGGCATAGACGCCGATATGGTGGTAGAGCGGTCCGTCGCCCGAGGGCACCGCACAGCGGCTGAAATAGAGCGCCCGGCCGATGCGCGCGTCGGCGGCCAGCTCGATCACCGCCTTCACCACATGGGGGTCGTCGCGCTCCTCGCGGTTGGCGATGGGGGCGGCCAGCGTGGCGATGTCCACCTTGGCGTCGGCCAGCGGCGTCAGCACCGCCTTCAGCGTGGCCGCAGAGATGGTGGGCAGGTCGCCCTGCAGGTTCACCACCACGTCGTGCTTGCCCTTGGGATCGATGCTTGCCAGCGTTGCGTGCACCCGGTCGGTGCCGGACGGGATCTTGGGGTCGGTCAGCACCGCCTCGCCGCCCACCTTTTCCACTACCTCGACGATCTCGGCATCGGCGCAGGCGACGACGACGCGGGCGAAATCCGCTGCAATGGCGCGCCGCCAGACATGCACGATCATCGGTTCGCCGTGGATGTCGGCCAGCGGTTTGCTCGGCAGGCGCTGCGAGGCAAGGCGCGCCGGAATCACGACAATCGGGTTGGCAGGTGGGCCGCTCTTGGGTGCCATGGCGCCGTGAGTGCGCCACAAGACGCGTCCCGTCAAGCCACGAGGACGCCGTTCACCCTTGCCTCCGTGCGGTCTCTGCTCCTACAACGCGACCGAGCATGGCAGTGCAACACAGATCCGGTGCGTCTGCGCGCACGATCGGGGTGCTGTGGGCTCGTGTGCGGACAATGAACGGGTGTCTCGGGGATGGAAATCAACAAGATCTTTGCCGCTATTCTCGTGGCCGGCCTCATCGGTATGTCCGCTGGATTCGTCGCGGAGCTGCTCATCTCTCCCCACCACCCGGAAGAGAACGCCTATCACGTCGACACCGGCGACGGTGGGGCGGCACCGGTGGCCCAGCAGGAAGAAGCGTTGCCGCCGATCGCGGGGCTGCTCGCCACCGCCGATCCCGCAGCCGGTGAAACCCTGGCGCGCGCCTGCACCACCTGCCATGTGCTCGACAGCTCCGGCGAAAACCGCGTCGGCCCCGGCCTGTGGGGTGTGGTCGGCCGGCCCACCGCCAGCCATGAGGGCTTCAGCTACTCCGCGGGCATGCAGGCACATGCCGAAGAGGCGCCGGACTGGACCTACGAGCAGCTCAACCACTTCCTGCGCCGGCCGCGTGACTGGGTGCCGGGCACCTCCATGAGCTACGCCGGCATCCGCAACGATCAGGACCGGGCGAACGTGATCGCCTACCTGCGCACGCTGTCGGAAGATCCGCTGCCGCTGCCCGACCCCAATGAGGGTGTGGAGGAAAGTGCCGAAGGCGCCGACGAGGGCGAAGCGGTGGAAGGGGCCGAGGGCACCGACGAAGGCGCCGCCGTCGAGGAGGACGCCGCCGCCGAGGAGCCGACCGGCGAGGCCGTGACCGAAGAGAGCGGCGACGAAGCGCCGGCCGACGAGGCCACCGAAGAGGCGCCGACGGAAGAAACCACCGGTGAGGCGGTGACCGAGGAGCCGGCCGCCACCGAGGTGGTGGAAGACGCTGCCGAGACCGCTGCCGAGACTGTCAGCGAAACGGTCGACCAGGCCGCCGAGGCCGCCGGCGAGGTCGCCGACGAAGCTGCGGAGACCGCCGACGAAACCGCCGATCAGGCTGCCGAAGCCGCCGGCAACGCGGTCGACGCGGCCACCGACACCGTCGACGAGGTGGTCGAGGACGCCACCGATACCGCCGGGGAAGCCGCCGACGCCGTTACCGACACCGTGGAAGAGGCCGCCGAGGCCGCTGGCGAGGCGGTCGACGAGACGGCCGATGCGGTCGACGACGCCGTGGAGCGCGCTGCCGAGCCGCCGGCGGAAACCACCGACGAGGACTTGCCGCCGGCCGACGACGCCGAGCAGCCCGCTTCGGGCGGCTAGGAAATGACGCCCGGCGCCTGCCCGCCCGGACTGGTGCCGGAACTGGTTGATGTGGCGCGCGGCCTTGCCACCGCCGCCGGCGATATCGCGCGCCGCCATTTCCGACAGAAGGTCGCCGTCGACACCAAGGCCGACGACAGCCCGGTGACCATCGCCGACCGCGAGATCGAAGCCTTCATCCGCGAGGGCCTCGCCCGCCAGCGCCCGGGCGACGGCATCATCGGCGAGGAATACGGCATCGAACGCTCCGAGGCGGAGCTGGTGTGGGTGATCGATCCCATCGACGGCACCCGCGCCTTCATCACCGGGCGGCCCAGCTTCGGCACCCTGATTGCCTGCCTGGCCGGCGATACGCCGGTGCTGGGTGTGATCTACCAACCCATCGTCGGTGACCTGTGGGTGGGTGCCACCGGCCAGCCCACCACCCACAACGGCACGGCGGTGACCACCCGGGCCTGCCCGAAGCTGGCCCAGGCGCGCATCGGCACCACCTCGCCCGCCACCATGAACGACGGCGAGAAGGCGGCTTTCACCAAGCTGTCGGCGGGCGCGCTGGACACCATATACGGCGGCGACTGCTACAACTACGGGTTGGTGGCCAGCGGCTTCCTCGATGTCGCCGTGGATTGCAGCATGCAGATCTACGACTACGCCGCCCTGGTGCCGGTGGTGGAAGGGGCCGGCGGCCGCATGGTGCAGTGGTCTGGCGCCCCCTTGGGGCGGTCCGGCGGGCCGCGGGTGCTGGCGGTGGGCGACCCCGCACTGCTGGCGGAGGCGCTCCGCCTGGTGGCCGGGTGACGCGCCGCCGCGGCACCCTCCCCCGCCGCTGGCCGGCCCTGCTTTGCGGGCTGGCCGCCCTGCTCGGCCTCGCCGCCGGGGCCGGCGCTCAGGAGATGGGCGGCGACAGCGAAGCCCCGCAGGTCATCGTCAGCCACGCGCTCGCCCAGTTCACCCAGCCGCACTACCCGGCCGACTTCAGCCATTTCGACTATGCGAACCCCGACGCCCCGCGCGGCGGCCTGCTGCGCATCGGCTGGCCCGGCGGCTTCGACACGGTGAACCCGCTGCCGCTGGCGGGCGAAGAGGCGCGCAGCCACCAACTGGTGCTCGATCCGCTGATGTGGCAGAGCCAGGACGAGCTGTCGGTCTACTACCCGCTGATCGCCGAGCAGGTGGAGTATCCCGACGACTATTCCTACGTGATCTTCCACCTCAACCCCGCCGCGCGCTGGCAGGACGGAGAGCCGATCACCGCCGACGACGTGGTGTGGACCTTCCAGATGATCCAGCAGCACGGCCGGCCCTTCCTGCGCGCCCAGTACGCCCAGGTGACCGAGGCCGTGGCGCTGGACGAGCACCGCGTGCGCTTCGATGTTGCCACCCGCGGCACCGTGCGGCCCTTGCAGCGGCTCGCCGAATTGCAGCCGATGCCGCGCCACTGGTGGGAGGAGGACGGTGCCGGGCGCGACATCACCCGCGCCTGGGTGGACCCGATGCTGGGCAGCGGCCCCTACCGGCTGACGCAGGTGCGCCGCGGCCTGCGCCTGCGCTACGAGCGGGTGGAGGACTACTGGGCCGCCGACCTGCCAGTGCGCGCGGGCCAGTTCAACTTCGATGCCATCGAATACGCCTACTACCGCGACCGCAACATCCAGTTCGAGGCGTTCCGCGCCGGCGAGGCGGACTTCCGCCACGAATACACCTCCCGCCTCTGGGCCACCGGCTACGACATGCCGGAAGTGGCCGAAGGGCTGATTCGCCGCGAGGAGGTGCCGGTTCACAACTACCGCGGCCTGCAGGGCTACTTCTTCAACACCCGCACAGCCATGTTCGCCGACCGCCGGGTGCGCCAGGCGCTGGGCCTGCTCTACCCGTTCGAGTTCGTGAACCACCGGTTCATGTATGACAGCTACCAGCGCATGGACAGCTACTTCGCCGGGGCCGACGACTGGCGCGCCAGCGGCCTGCCGGAAGGCCGCGAGCTGGAGCTGCTGGAACCCTTCCGCGACCAGGTGTGGCCGGAGGTGTTCGAGGAGGTCTACACCACCCCGGAGAACGGCGAACGCGGGGTCACGCGGGACAACTACCGCCTGGCCATCGCCATGCTGGCCGAAGCCGGCTGGGTGGTGCGCGACGGCGTGATGGTGAACGCCGAAACCGGCGCGCCCATGGAGTTCGAGATCCTGCTCGCCACGGCGACGCTGGAACCCCACACGCTGGCCTACACCGATGCGCTGGAGCAGATCGGCATCCACGCCACCGTGCGCACCGCGGAAACCACCGAATACACGCGGCGCTACCAGAACCGTGAATTCGACGTCGTCTCGTTCGCCTACAGCTTCAATCCGCCGCCGGGCAGCGAACTGGCCAACTATTTCGGCTCTGCGGCAGCCGATGTGCCGGGCTCGGCCAACATCATGGGCATCGCCGATCCGGCGGCCGACGCCATGATCGAGGCGGCGATCCACGCCCGCACCCTGGAGGAGATCGAGGCCGCCACCCACGCGCTCGACCGGCTGCTGGTGTGGGGCTACTACGCCGTTCCCCACTGGTACAAAACCACCGCCTGGATCGCCTACTGGAACCGCTTCGGCCGGCCGGACATCGCTCCGCCCTACGATTTCGGCTACCCCAACACCATCCACTTCCAGCCCACCTGGTGGATCGACCCGGACTTGGATGCCGCGATTTCCGCTGTGCGCTAGAGCACGGTCCGACCTGACGCGAACGCGTCTGGTCGGACGTCGTGCTCTAGATTGTCGAAATTGCGAGCATCGATCCGGCCTGATGGATCGCGGAGCGATTCCATCAGATCGGATCATGCTCTAGCGGCGCCATGTTAACGGCGCCATGTTTGTGTCAAACCAGCGCGCTCAGGTGGCCCGCCTCCCGGACGCATCGTCGTGACAGCGAGTAGACAGCCGACATGCCCATGATCCCCGACCTGAAGACCCCGCGCCCTTGGTCCGCTCTGGTGCTGGGGATCACAGCCCTGTTCGCCGGCGCCCCGGCGATGGCCCAGACCGACACCGCAGCAGAGGCGGCCGCGGAGGCAACGGCGGAAGACGCCGCTGCTGCCGGCGAGGAGGCCGAGGCGGCAGTCGAAACCGCGACCGCCGAAATCCCGCGGGGCGAGCCCAGCTACGCCATCACCGCCTTCGGGCTGGAACCGCTCTATCCCGAAGACTTCAGCAACTGGGCCTATGTGAACCCCGAAGCGCCGCGCGGCGGCACGCTGCGCGCCAGTTCCTACGGGTCGTTCGATACCCTCAACCGCTTCACCCTGCGCGGCGAATCCGCCGACGGGCTGCAACTGATCGACAGCTCGCTGGGTGTGGGCAGTGCCGATGAGTCCTCGGTCTATTACGGCAGCGTGGTGGAAAGCTACGAGGTGGCCGAAGACCGCACCTGGCTAATCCTCAACCTGCGCCACGACGCCTATTTCCACGACCACGTGCCGATCACCGCCGAAGACGTGATCTTCACCTACGATGCCCTGATCAACCACGCCCATCCCGGCTACCGGTTGCAGGTGTATGCCGAGGTGGAGAGCTACGAGGCGCTGGACGACTACACGGTGCGCGTGACCTTCCGCGACGGCACCGACCCCGAAGCCATCCTGGGGGCGGCCGCCAGCCCGGTGCTGCCGGCCCACTATTGGGCCGACCGCACCTTCGATTCCCTGACGGTGGATCCGCCTTTGGGCAGCGGTCCCTACCGCATTGCCGCCGTCGATCCCGGCCGCTGGATCGAGTACGAATACGTGCCGGACTGGTGGGGGGCCGACCTGCCCCAGTTCCAGGGCATGTATAACTTCGAGCGCATCCGCTACGAATACTTCCGCGACGACACGGTGCGCTACGAAGCCCTGAAGGCCGGCGCCTTCGATTATATCGGCGTCACCAGCCCGCAGCAGTGGTCTTTGGGGTTCGACGACGTGCCGGCGGTGGACGACGGCCGGCTGATCTTGAACGAGATCCCCTATGACGGGCCGGAATCCTACGCCGCCATCAGCTTCAACATCCGCACCCCGCCCTTTGACGATGTGCGCGTGCGCCGCGCGGTGAGTGAGCTGTTCGACTTCGAGACCGCCAACCGGGTGCTGCTGTTCGGGCTCTACAATCGCAACACTTCGCTGTTCCAGAACAGCGAGTTCGCCGCCCAGGGCCTGCCCACCGAAGGCGAGATGGAACTGCTGGACCCGCTGCGCGACGAACTGCCCGAAGAGGTGTTCGGCGAAGCCTACCTGCCACCGGTGACCGACGGCACCGGGCGCAACCGCGCCCAGCTCCGCAACTCCATCGAGCTTTTGGCCGAGGCCGGCTATCACCTGGTGGACGGCCGCATGGTCAACGACGAAACCGGCGAGCCGCTGACCTTCGAGGTGATCTATGCCTCGCCCGTGGTGGAGCCGGTACTGCTGCACTACCGCGACGGCCTGCGCCGCGCCGGCATCGAGATGGTGCTGCGCTCGCTGCAGGGTGCGCAGTGGATCAACGCCTACAACGACCGGCAATACGACGCCCTGGTGGGCTTCCTCAGCGCGCTCTACCCGCCGGGCCGGGAACTGCGCGACTTCTTCTCGTCGGGCACCGCCGATGTGGAAGGCAGCCAGAACGCCGCCGGCATCGCCGATCCCGCGCTGGACGCGCTGATCGACGCGGTGATCTCCAGCCAGACCTGGGACGACCGCATCGCCGCCGCCCGCGCGTTCGACCGCTACCACCGCCTGCTCACCCTGTCGGTGCCGCTCTACTACGATCCCGCGGTGCGGATCGCCCAATGGGATGTGTTCGGCATGCCGGAAACCCGCCCGCGCTTCGGCTTTTCCATCACCGGCATGTGGTGGCACGACATCACCAACACGGCCGCCCAGTTCGAAAACCGCTGATCGGCAGAGGATCCCGACCCCGCGCGATGCTCTCCTACATCCTTCGTCGACTGCTCCTGATGATCCCCACGCTGCTGGGGATCATGATCATCAACTTCCTGCTGGTGCAGTTGGCACCGGGCGGTCCCGTGCAGCGCTACATCGCCGAGATGCGCGGCATGGGCAGCGGTGCCCTGGAAAGCGCCACCGGCGGCAGCACCGGCGGCGATGCCGGCTTCAACATATCCGACGGCCAGACCGGGACCGACAGCGCCACCAGCGTCTACCGCGGCGCCCAGGGGCTGGACCCGGAATTCATCCGCCAGCTTGAGCACCAGTTCGGCTTCGACCGGCCGCTGGCGGAGCGCTTCTTGATGATGATGCGCGACTACCTGACCTTCGATTTCGGCGACAGCTTCTTCCAGGGCCGCCCGGTGGTGGACCTGGTGATCGACACGCTGCCGGTGTCGATCTCGCTCGGGCTGTGGACGACGATGTTCATCTATCTGATCTCCATCCCGCTCGGCATCCGCAAGGCCATGCGGGACGGCTCGCGCTTCGATGTGTGGACCAGCGGCGTCGTCGTGGTCGGCTATGCCGTGCCCAACTTCCTGTTCGCCGTGCTGCTCATCGTGGTGTTCGCCGGCAGCAGCTACTTCAACATCTTTCCCCACAGCGGCCTGGTGTCGAACGACTGGGCGGACCTGCCCTGGTGGCAGCAGATCCTCGACTATTTCTGGCACATCACCCTGCCGGTCACGGCGCTGGTGATCAGCGGCTTCGCCACGCTCACCATGCTGACCAAGAACTCGTTCATCGACGAGATCGGCAAGATGTACGTGCTGACGGCGCGGGCGAAGGGGCTGACGGAACGCCGCGTGCTCTATGGCCACGTGTTCCGCAACGCCATGCTGATCGTGGTGGCGGGCTTCCCGGCGGCCTTGATCTCCATCCTCTTCACCGGGGCGCTGCTGATCGAGGTGGTGTTCTCGCTGGACGGGCTCGGCTTCCTCGGCTACCGGGCGGTGTGGGACCGCGACTATCCCATCATCTTCGGCACGCTCTACGTGTTCTCGCTGCTCACCCTGGTCATGGGGCTGGTGCGGGATATCGTTTACATGCTGATCGACCCGCGGATCGATTTCGAGGCGCGCACCGTATGACCGACCAGACCGCAGTCGCAGCGCCGGTGCCGGTGGCAGCCCCGCCCCACTACCGGATGCTCGGCATCCCCATCTCGCCGATGATGCGCCGCCGGCTGCTGAACTTCCGCGCCAACCGGCGCGGCTTCTGGTCGCTGTGGATCTTCCTGGTGATCTTCGTCGTCACCTTGTTCGCCGAGTTCGTGGCGAACGAGAAGCCGCTCGTCATCTACTACGATGGCGGCTTCTACTTCCCGATCGTCGAGCTGTACCCGGAAACCACCTTCGGCGGCATCTTCGAAACGGAGGCGGACTACCTCGACCCGGAGGTGCAGGAGCTGATCGAAGAGCGCGGCTGGATGATCTGGCCGCCGATCCCCTTCTCCTACGACACCCTGGACTATGAACTCGACCGGCCGATGCTGGCGCCGCCCAGCGCCATCCACTGGCTGGGCACCGACGACACCCAGCGCGACGTGCTGGCCCGGCTGATCTACGGCTTCCGCATCTCCGTCCTGTTCGGCCTCACGCTCACCCTGTTCAGCACCATCGTTGGCGTGGCGGCCGGCGCCATCCAGGGCTATTTCGGCGGCCTGCTCGACCTCATCGCCCAGCGCTTCATCGAGATCTGGGAAAGCCTGCCCTCGCTGTTCATCCTGATGCTGATGTGGAGCCTGTTCGTGCCGGGCTTCTTCACCCTGCTGCTCATCATGCTCCTGTTTTCCTGGACCGCACTGGTGGCGGTGGTGCGCGCGGAATTCTTGCGCGCGCGCAATTTCGACTATGTGCGGGCGGCCCGGGCGCTCGGGGAATCCAACCTGCGCATCATCTTCCGCCACGTGCTGCCCAACGCCATGGTGGCGACGGTGACCTTCCTGCCGTTCCTGCTGACGGGCGCCATCACCGCGCTGACCAGCCTGGACTATCTGGGCTTCGGGCTGCCGGTCGGCTCCGCCTCGCTGGGCGAGCTGATCCGCCAGGGCAAGGCGCATCTGGAAGCGCCCTGGCTGGGGCTGACGGCGTTCTTCTCCATCGCCATCACGCTCAGCCTGCTGGTGTTCATCGGCGAGGCCATGCGCGATGCCGTGGACCCGCGCAAGGCGGTGGGACCGGTGGGCGGCAAACCGGAACGGCGGGCCAATGCCCAGCAGCCGGCGGTGGCCCAATGAGCCGGCGGGCCGGCGCTGCGGCGCCGATCGATCTGGCCAAGGACCCGGCGATCGGCGAACCCCTGCTCAGCGTGCGCGACCTCTCGGTGGAATTCGCCGTGCCCGGCAGCAGCGAAACCGTGCCGGCGGTGAAAAAGGTGTCGTTCGACATCGCCCGCGGCGAAACCGTGGCCCTGGTGGGCGAAAGCGGCTCGGGCAAGTCGGTCACCGCGCTGTCGGTGTTGCAGCTTCTGCCCTATCCGGCGGCCCGCCACCCCGGCGGCTCCATCCGTTTTGCCGGCGAGGAGCTGATGGGGGCATCGGACCGCAAGCTCCGCCAGGTGCGCGGCAACCGCGTGTCCATGGTGTTCCAGGAACCCATGACCTCGCTGAACCCGCTGCACAGCATCGAGCGGCAGGTCGGCGAGGTGCTGCAGGTCCACAAGGGCATGTCGCCCGCCCAGGCGCGCGGCCGGGTGCTGGAACTGCTGCGTTTGGTGGGCCTTGCCAACCCCGAACAGCGGCTCGGCGCCTATCCCCACGAGCTGTCCGGCGGGCAGCGCCAGCGGGTGATGATCGC
>JAGQRL010000122.1:0-749 GCA_020425485.1 Rhodospirillaceae bacterium | reverse complement strand
GACCTGCTGATCGCCGACGAGCCGACCACGGCGCTGGACGTCACCATCCAGGCGCAGATCCTGGAGCTGCTCAACGCGCTGCGCCACCGCTTCGGCATGGCCATGCTGCTGATCACCCACGACCTCGGCATCGTCCGCAAGATGGCCGACCGGGTGTGCGTGATGACCGAGGGGGAGATCGTGGAAACCGCGCCCACGGCCGCGGTGTTCGCCAGCCCCCAGCACCCCTACACCCGGCGGCTGCTGGATGCCGAGCCGCGCGGCGAACCGGTGGCCCCGCCGGCCGATGCCAAGCCGCTGATGGAGGCCACCGACCTCAAGGTGTGGTTCCCCATCAAGAAGGGGCTGGCGCGCAAGACCGTGGACCACATCCGCGCGGTCGACGGCGTCACGCTCAGCATCAAGGAAGGCCAGACCATCGGCGTGGTGGGCGAGAGCGGCTCGGGCAAGACCACCCTGGGCCTGGCCTTGCTGCGCCTGATCTCGTCTGTCGGCTCCGTCCGCTTCGACGGGCGCGAGCTGCAGGGCCAGAGCTTCCGCCAGCTCCGGCCGCTGCGCAAGGACATGCAGATCGTCTTCCAGGACCCCTATGGCAGCCTGAGCCCGCGCATGTCGGTGGCGCAGATCGTCGCCGAGGGCCTGCTGGTGCACACCCAGCTTTCCGCCGAAGAGCGCGATGCCCGCATCTGTGCCGCCCTGGACGAGGTGGGCATCGATCCCAACAGCCGCTTCCGCTACCCGCACGAATT
>JAGQRL010000121.1:8985-11439 GCA_020425485.1 Rhodospirillaceae bacterium | reverse complement strand
ATGATCGCCAGCGCGTATGAGGACATGGTGGCCCAGGCCGACCCCGAAGGCGATTGGGGCGGGCTGGAAGAGCGCTACGGCGACAACGTGAACACCGGTGACTTCGACGGCGATCCCGAGCGGCTGACGGAGATGGACGCGCTGGTGGCCTACCTCCAGGTGCTGGGCACCATGGTGAACTTCAGCGAATACAGCGTGGAAGACCTGCGGCAGTGACGGGGGTTCGGACCAGCCGGAACCGGGAGAATACCGTTGGAGGAGTTGATCGGGGTCCTCAGGGCATTTTGGCCGGTATGGCTGATGGCGCTGTTTGTCGGTGTGGTGGCGTGGACCCTGTGGCCTAAGCGGAAGCGGAAGCTGGAAGAAGACTACAGTCACATCCCGCTCAGGGATGACGAGCCGGACGAGGAGCGTTGAACCATGCCGACCAAGGTTGAAAAGGACTCGGTCACCGGCACGGAGACCACCGGGCACGAGTGGGACGGCATCAAGGAACTGAACACGCCGCTGCCCAAGTGGTGGCTGTACATCTTCTATGCCTGCGTCGCCTGGTCGGTCGTCTACTGCGTCTTCATGCCCTCGGTCCCCTACGTCACCGGCTATTTCGGCGGGATCTGGGACTACAGCCAGCGGGAAACCGTGGAAGAGCAGTTGGCGGCAGCCCGCGCCGACCAGGCCGTGTTCCTCGACCGCATGTCCGGCCTGTCGCCCGACCAGGTGGCCGAAGACCCCGAGCTGCTGACCTTCGCGCTGGCCGGCGGGGCCGCCGCCTTCGCCGACAACTGCGCGCCCTGCCACGGCCTCGGCGGCGCCGGCAACCCCGGCGGCTACCCGGTGCTGGCCGACGATGACTGGCTGTGGGGCGGCACCATGCAGGACATCGAAACCACCGTCCGCCACGGCATCCGCAGCGATCTGGACATGAACACGCGGCTGGCGGTGATGCCGAATTTCGGCGCCGACGGCCTGCTCGACCGCGCGCAGGTGGCCGCGGTGGCCGACTATGTGCTGTCGCTGTCGCGCACGCACCCGCGGGCCAGTGCCGAAGACATGCAGGAAACGGCCGAAGCGGCAGCCAGCGGTGACGAAGGTGCGATGGTGGAAGCCGCCGCCCATGGCGCCGAGCAGATGGGCCTCGCCTCCTCCGGGCCGAGTGAGGAAACCCTGGCCATGGGTGCGGAGATCTTCGCCGCGCAATGCGCCACCTGCCACGGTGCCGACGCCACCGGCCTGCACGAGTTCGGCGCGCCCAACCTGACGGACGCCATCTGGCTCTACGGCAGCTCGCGGGCGGACGTGATCGCCCAGATCAACCGGCCACGTCTCGGCGTGATGCCGGCCTGGGAGGAGCGGGCCAACGGCGGGGGGCTCGACGACAACACCATCCGCATGCTGACGGTCTACGTCCACAGCCTGGGTGGCGGCGAATAGCGCGCCCTCGCCGTTCGCACCCGGCCCCGGCTGCCTGCGACCAGATGCCCGTCGGCGAACCAGCGCAAGGTTTCGGTAGGGCCCAGCGGCTATACCACCGCGGGGAGGAAAGGCCGCCGCCCTCCGCGGCGGCCGCCCCGTCGTCCGGGAGACTACGGTGAACACCACGCAAGCGCACCCCGAGGTGGTGCAGTCCGAAGACGTCCTGTCCCGCCAGGAACAGCGGTCGCAGCCGCTCTATACCGGCCGGGTCAAGGTCTACCCCAAGGCCATCAAGGGCCGCGTCCGCCGGGTGAAATGGGCGGTGCTGGGGCTGTGCCTGGCGGTCTACTACCTGCTGCCCTGGGTGCGCTGGGACCGCGGCCCCAACCTGCCGGACCAGGCGGTGCTGCTGGACCTGCCCAACCGCCGCTTCTACCTGTTCTGGATCGAGATCTGGCCGCAGGAGATCTACTACCTCACGGCCCTGCTGATCATCGCCTCCTTCACCTTGTTCATGGCCACCAGCATCGGCGGCCGGGTGTGGTGCGGCTTCACCTGCCCGCAGACGGTGTGGACCGACCTGTTCATGAAGGTCGAGCACTGGATCGAGGGCGACCGCAACGCCCGCATGCGGCTGGATGCCCAGCCCCTGAGCCGCGCCAAGCTCACGCGCAAACTGGCCAAGCACGCCGTGTGGCTGCTGATCGCCCTGCTCACCGGCGGCGCGTGGATCATGTATTTCGTCGATGCGCCCCATCTGGTCGCCGGCTTCGTCACCGGCGGGCTCGACCCGGTCACCTACTTCTTCATCTTCCTGTTCACCGCCACCACCTACGTACTGGCCGGGGCGGCGCGCGAGCAGGTGTGCACCTATATGTGCCCGTGGCCGCGCTTCCAGGCCGCCCTGCTGGACGAGGACAGCCTCGTCGTCACCTACCGGCAGTGGCGCGGCGAACCCCGCGGCAAGCACAAGAAGGGGCAGAGCTGGGAAGGCCGCGGCGACTGCATCGACTGCAAGCAATGCGTCGCCGTCTGCCCCAC
>JAGQRL010000121.1:0-8975 GCA_020425485.1 Rhodospirillaceae bacterium | reverse complement strand
GGCATCCAGCTCGAATGCATCGGCTGCGGGCTGTGCATCGATGCCTGCGACAGCGTCATGGCGAAGGTGGACCGGCCGCTCGGCCTGATCGCCTTCGACAGCGACCGCAACCAGCGCCTGAATGCCGCCGGCCAGCCGCCGGTGTCGCGCCGCTCGCGCCTGGTGCGGCCGCGCACCATCATCTACGCCTTCCTGATCACCGGCATCACGCTGGCCCTGCTGACCGCGCTCACCCTGCGCAGCCAGCTCGACGTCAACGTGCTGCACGACCGCAACCCGCTCTTCGTCACCCTGTCGGACGGCTCCATCCGCAACGGCTACACCATCCATGTGATCAACATGGGCCAGGATGAGCGGATGATGACCCTGACGGTCGATGGCCTGCCCGAGGCCCAGATCACCGTGGTGGGGGCGGAGCAGGACGATGCGGTGAGCGCGCAGCTCGACGTCACCAGCGATGCGGTGCTCACCTACCGCGTGTTCGTGTCGGTGCCGGCAGCCGTGCTGCAAGAGAATGCCACCGATATCGCCTTCGTGTTTCACGATACCGACAGCGGTCTGGTATCCAGTCATGACAGCGTGTTCAGGGGGCCCTGAGCCATGCACGATGTAACCGACCCGCCCCATGATCCCCGGCGCAGCCGCTGGGTGCCGTGGGCCTTTGTCGCGTTCTTCGTGGTCGTGCTGGGGGCCAACGGCGCCATGGTCTATGCTGCGTTCTCAAGCTGGACGGGGCTGACCGACGAACACGGCTCCACCTACCGCCAGGGCCTGGAATATAACCAGCGCCTTGAGGAAGTGGCCGAACAGCAGGCGCTGGGCTGGACGGTCGACTCCGGCTTCGAGCGCGGCGCGCCGCGCACCGGCGAGCTGTGGATCACGCTGCAGGACGCCTACGCCAACACCCTGCCGCGCGCCGAGGTGACCGCCGATCTGGTGCGGCCGACCACGGTGGGCTACGACTTCCAGGTGCCGCTGGAGGATGTGGGCGACGGCCGCTATGCCGCCACCATCGCCTTCCCGCTGTCGGGCCAGTGGGAGGTGGATATCACCGCACTGCATCCGCAAGGCAGCTACCGGCTGACCGAGCGGATCTACGTTCGCTGAGGCTGCCATGGACGGCGGATCCGCCACCGCCAAGACCTGCGACGTCGGCGCCGCCGACCTCGCCGAGGACGACGCCCCCGCCATCGACTTCGCCAGCCATGTCGGCCACGACCCGGACGGCCACGCCACCTTGTCGCTGCTGGTGGAAGGCGCCCATTGCGGCGGCTGCGTCGCCCGCATCGAGCGCGCGCTGGCGGCCCGGCCGGAAGTCACCCTCGGCCGCCTGAACCTCACCACCAAACGGCTGGCCATCGCCTGGTCCGGCCCGGAAGCGGCGGCGGGCGACATCGTCAAGTCGGTCACCGATCTCGGCTTCGGCGTGGTGCCCTACGATCCCACGCAGATGGACGACAGCGAGCAGCGCGAACAGCGCCGCCTTTTGCGCTGTACTGCGGTTGCCGGCTTCGCCGCCGCCAATGTCATGCTGCTGTCGGTGTCCGTCTGGGCCGGGGCCGCCCAGGGGATGGAGGAAGGCACCCGCGCCTTCTTCCACTGGCTGTCCGCCCTGATCGTGCTGCCGGCGGTGGCCTATGCCGGCCGGCCCTTCTTCGGTTCGGCCCTGGCGGCACTGAAGGCCGGCCACACCAATATGGACGTGCCGATCAGCCTGGCGGTGCTGCTGGCCTCTGGCATGAGCCTGGCGGAAACCATGCGCGGGGCGGAGCACGTCTATTTCGATTCCGCCATCACGCTGCTGTTCTTCCTGCTGATCGGCCGCTTCCTCGACCGGCGGGCGCGCGGCCGCGCGCGCTCTGCCGCCCACCGGCTGCTGGCGCTCGCCGCCCGGGCCATCACCGTGGTGGGGCCGGATGGCCACCAGACCGTGCTGCCGCCCGACAAGGTGCGCCAGGGGATGACCGTGCTGGTGGCGGCGGGCGAGCGGGTGGCGGTGGACGGTGTGGTTTCCGCCGGGCGTTCGGACCTCGATACCAGCCTGATCACCGGCGAGATGGTGCCCGCCGCCGTCGGCCCCGGCGAACGCATCTTCGCCGGCATGCTGAACCAGACAGCGCCGCTCACCGTCACCGTCACCGCCATCGGCGACGACACCCTGCTGGGCGAGATCGTCCGCCTGATGGAGGCGGCCGAACAGCGCAAGGCGCGCTATGTGGCGATCGCCGACCGCATCTCCCGCCTCTACGCCCCGGCCGTGCACACGCTGGCTGCGGCGGCCTTCCTCGGCTGGATGCTGCTGGGCGGGATCGCCTGGCAGCCGGCGCTGCTGATCGCCGTCAGCGTGCTCATCGTCACCTGCCCCTGCGCCCTGGGGCTGGCGGTGCCGGCGGTGCAGGTGATCGCATCGGGCCGGCTGATGCGCGGCGGCACCCTGCTGAAAACCGGTACAGCACTGGAGCGCTTCGCCCAGGTGGACACGGTGGTGTTCGACAAGACCGGCACGCTGACCGTGGGCCGGCCGAGCCTCGATCCCGCCAGTGCCGGACCGCCGGAGGTGCAGGCACTCGCCGTCTCCCTGGCTGCCGCCAGCCGCCATCCCCTCTCCCGCGCCCTGGTGCGGGCCCTGGGGCCGGGCCGGGCGGCAGACGGCGTGCGCGAGGTGCCGGGCTTCGGCCTGGCGCTCGATACGCCGGACGGCGAGGTGCGCCTTGGCCGGCGGGACTGGTGCGGCGGCACCGGCGAAGGCACCGGCGAGGGTGACGGCGATGGCGCCACCGGCCCGGAACTGTGGCTGGCGCGCCCCGGCCTCGCCCCCCATTGTTTCCGCTTTGCCGATGCGCTCAGGGCCGATGCCGCCGAGGTGGTGGCGCGGCTGAAGGCGCGCGGGCTGGCCGTGGAGATCCTGTCGGGCGACCGGCCGGGTGCCGTGGCCGCCGTGGCGGAGGCCGTGGGCATCGAACGCTGGACCGCCGCCACCACGCCGGCCGACAAGGTGGCGCGGCTGGAAGCGCTGGCCGCCGAAGGCCGCCGCGTGCTGATGGTGGGCGACGGCCTCAACGACGCCCCCGCACTGGCCGCCGCCTATGTGTCCCTGTCGCCGTCCTCGGCCATCGATATCAGCCAGACCGCGGCCGACGCGGTGTTCCAGGGCCGCCTGCTGGCGCCCGTGGCGGAGGTGCTGACGGTGGCGCGGCGCGCCGGCTCCCTGGTCACCCAGAACTTCGCGCTCGCCTTCTGCTACAATCTGATCGCGGTGCCGATCGCCATGGCGGGATGGGTCACGCCGCTGATCGCCGCGGTGTGCATGTCGTCCTCCTCGCTGGTGGTGGTGGGCAACGCGCTGAGGCTGGCCGGCCGCCGCGCACCCACACCAAGCTGAGCGCCCACCATGGGCATCCTGATCTATCTGATCCCCATTGCCTTGGCCCTCGGCCTGCTCGGGCTGGCGGTGTTCCTGTGGGCGCTGAAATCGGGCCAGTTCGACGACATGGACGGGGCGGCCCACCGCATCCTGTTCGACGACGACGACGAAGTGCCGCCGGGCGAACCCCACACCGATCCCGGCCGTTAGAGCACTTTCGCCTTTGCCGGAAGCGGTTCCAGCCCTCTCCCCCGCCCGGCCGCCCAAGCCATTGTAAATTATTGGGTGGCCGGACGGGGGAGAGGGCCGGTGCAGACTGAGCACCAGACAGGCGGCCTACCGCCGCAGCGCTTCGGCCAGCCGCGCCCGCACCACCCGGAGCTTGCGGATGCGCCGGGCGAGATCGCCGGTTTGCAGCCGGTGCAGCCGGCCCCGTGCCGCCAGCCGGTCGCGCTTGTCGCACAGCCGCTCCAGCACCGTTTCCACCGTGGTGAAACGCCGGGCCAGCGGATCCCAATAGACCGGGTAGCGGATCAGCGTGCCCGCCACCAGGGCATCGAGCGACAGCGCCCGCCCGCGCCGCGGCATCGCCAGCCGGTCGCGCGTCAGCCCCCAGCCGGCATAGAACGGCCGCCCGTGCACCTCCACCTGCTTGCCGCGCAGCAGCGCTTCGAAGCCCGACAGCGAGGTCATGGTGACGACGATGTCGGCAGCCTCGATGCAGCTTGCGATGGCCGCTTCGTGCTCCACCAGGTCGGCGAGGCCGTAGCCGCCCAGATGGCCGGCGCGGTTGCCCGCCTCCACCTCCGGGTGGGGCTTGTAGACCAGCAGAGCGCCCGGATGATCGCGCCGGGCGGCTTCCAGCAGCGCCCGGTTGGTGGCCACGCCGTCGCAGCCGTAGAGGATGGAGGCGTCGTCCTCCACCTGGCCCACCACCAGCACCACCGCGCGGTCGGTGGCGGGCCAGTCGCACCGTCCGGGCAGCGACAGGTTGTACTTGGTGAGCCCGCTGTCGACGATCCGCCGGCGCACCGCCGCCGCCCGCGCCAGCTCCGCCGCGGTGAACTCCGCGGTGCTCAGGATGTGTTCCAGATCCGACGTGCTGCGGGCATCGAGATAGAGGCCGCTGGCATCGAAGATCAGCGAGAGCGGCGGGATATAGTCCGACCCCAGGCCGACGGAGCGGTAGAACCCGTCCTCGATGCGCAGCAGCCGGCATCGGCACTCGCCCGCCAGGGCCTCCAGTGCTGCCGGCACTTCGCAGCCCCACCAGATCAGGCTGTCGGCCGCTCCGGGCGCCAGGGCGGCGGCGGCCGGCGCATCGGCAACGAAGCGGGCGCGCCGCCACGGCGACAGGAAGGGCCGCAGGTTGAAGGCCCGCCAATGGGGAAAGCCGACGCAGATCGCCCGCTCGCCGCCGAATCGGGCGGCGATGTCGCGGCTGATCAGCTCGTTGTCCACCGCTGCGGAGGGGGGATCGGGCTCGCTCATCGGCTCTCTGGTAGGCGCGCGTGGCATCCCGCGCAATCGGCCAGGATACGCCGTTATCGGTGAAGCTCCGCACCTGCGCCAAGGGCGGTCTTCGCCAGCCGCACCCCGCCCCGGCCATGTTGCGGTTGGCAAGGTTCGCGTATGGGCTTACCCTTTGCGCCGTAAGCGTTGGTCGTCTGGGAGAGATCGGCCGCGGCACGCAAAACGTTGCCGCCAGGCCGGCGCCGAAGGAGCAAGAGGCCCCCTCAATCTCTCAGGCAGACGGACCGGACGACCGCTGCCCCATCCCGGGGTGGCCGCTTGCTTCTGGAGAGAAGGCGCCATGCGGACGGGCGCCTCACCGAAGGGGTGCGGGATCCCGGCCATGCGCGGCCGCCCGCAAAACTCTCAGGTCTCGGGACAGAAAGGGGGCGGTGCGGGCAGTTGGCCCGGCACCGTCCCGTTGACCGTCCCCATGGGGTCCCGACCATGGCCGAGGCCGAGAGCGACCTGAAACAGACCGTGCTGGCAGACCGCCACGCCGCCGCCGGAGCGCGCTTCGTGCCCTTCGCCGGCTATCGCATGCCCATTCAGTACGATCCCAAACGCGGCGGCGGCATCGTTGAGGAGCACCGCTGGACGCGCACCCAGGCCAGCCTGTTCGACGTGTCGCATATGGGCATCGTCGACATCGTCGGTGCGGATGCCGGCCAGGCGCTGGAACGCCTGCTGCCCGCTGCCCTGGCCGACCAGCCCTTGGGCAGCCAGCGCTACAGCTTCCTGCTCAACCAGACCGGCGGGATCATCGACGACCTGATGGTGACCCGGCTGGAGGACAACCTGTGGCGCCTCGTCATCAACGCCGCCAACCGGGCGGCCGATCTGGCCTGGCTGACCCGGAACCTGGACCCCGGCGTGGCCGTCGAGCCGCGCGACGACCTCAGCCTGGTGGCCCTGCAGGGCCCCGCCGCCGGGGCCGTGCTGGCGGGGATCGATCCAGCGGTGGACGCGCTCTACTTCATGCAGGCCGGCACCGCCACCCTGGCCGGCACCGCATGCGCCCTCACCCGGTCGGGCTACACCGGGGAGGACGGGTTTGAACTGGCCCTGCCGGTGGACAGGGCGGGCGCCATCGCCGACCTGCTGCTGGCCGACGAGCGGGTGCGCTGGGCCGGACTGGGCGCCCGCGACACCCTGCGCCTGGAAGCCGGCCTGTGCCTGCACGGCCACGATATCGGCCCCGAGGTCACGCCGGTGGAAGCCGCCCTCACCTGGGCGATCCCCAAGCGCCGCCGTGCGGGACAGGATTTCATCGGCGCCCAGCCGGTGTACCGCCAGATCCAGGATGGCGCCGCCATCCGGCTGGTGGGGCTGCGGCCGGAAGGGCGCGCCCCGGTGCGCGAGGAAACCGACCTGTTCGATGCCGCCGGGGCCGATGCCGGCACGGTGACCAGCGGCAGCTTTTCGCCCATGCTGGAAGCCCCCATCGCGCTCGCCCTGGTGAAGGCCGATCTGGCCAAGCCGGACATGGTGCTGACCGCCCGCGTGCGCGGCCGCGACATCCCCTGCCGCGTCGCCCCCCTGCCCTTCGTGCCGCACCGCTACCGCCGCCGTACCACCTGAACCCAAATCACGCCCCAGCCCCTCGCATTCGATCCCGGGAGCCCCGCCATGACCGCACTGCGCTTCACCGAAGACCACGAATGGATCTCCGTCGACGGCACCGCCGCCACCGTCGGCATCACCGACTACGCCCAGGACAAGCTGGGAGACATCGTCTTCGTCGAGCTGCCCGAGGTGGGCCGCGTGGTGGCAAAGGGCGAGGCGGTGTGCGTGGTGGAGAGCGTGAAGGCGGCCTCGGACGTCTATGCCGTCGCGTCGGGCACGGTGACGGAAATCAACGGTGCCCTGGAGGGCGAACCGGCCCTCGTCAACAGTGCCGCGGAAACCGACGGCTGGTTCTACAAGCTGGAGCTTTCCAACCCCGACGAGGTCGCCGCCCTGATGGATGAGGACGCCTATCAGGCCTTCGTGGACGGGGCGGAGGCATGAGCGCCGCCGACCCGCTGCTCGACCGGTCGGACGAGTTCCGCCACCGCCACATCGGCCCCAGCGAGGACCAGCAGCAGGCCATGCTGGGCGAGCTGGGCTATGCCGATATCGACGCGTTCATGGCCGCCGTGGTGCCGCCCTCCATCCGCGATACCGATCCCCTGGGCATCGGCCCCGGCGTGCCGGAGGATGAGGCCCAGGCGGAGCTGCGCCGCCACGCCGCCGCCAACCGGGTGGTGAAGTCGTTCATCGGGCTCGGCTACCACGGCACGGTGACGCCGCCGGCGATCCGCCGCAACGTGCTGGAAAACCCCGGCTGGTACACCGCCTATACCCCCTACCAGCCGGAAATCAGCCAGGGCCGGCTGGAACTGCTGCTGGCCTTCCAGACCATGGTGGCGGAGATCACCGGGATGGACGTGGCAAACGCCTCGCTGCTGGACGAGGCGACGGCGGTGGCCGAGGCGATGGCGCTGGCCCACCGGGTGGACCGCGCCAAGCGCAACCGCGTGCTGATCGACCGCGATGCCCTGCCCCAGACCGTCGCCGTGGCGCGCACCCGGGCCGCCCCCCTTGAGCTTGCGGTGGAGGTGGTCGACCCCATCAACCCGGTGCCGCTGGAGGGTGCTCTGGCGCTGGTGGTGCAGTACCCCGGCGCCTCCGGCGAGGTGCCCGACCTGCCGGCCATCGCGTCCCGCTGCAAGGCGGCCGGCGTGCTGCTGGTGGTAGCGGCCGACCTGCTGGCCTGCCAGCTCCTCGCCCCGCCCGGGGCACTCGGGGCCGATATCGTGGTGGGCAGCGCCCAGCGTTTCGGCGTGCCGATGGGCTTCGGCGGTCCGCACGCGGCCTATATGGCGGTGCGCACCGCCCACCAGCGCCAGATGCCGGGCCGCCTCGTCGGCGTGTCGGTGGACGGTGCCGGCCGGCCGGCCCTGCGCCTCGCCCTGCAGACGCGCGAACAGCATATCCGCCGGGAAAAGGCGACCAGCAACGTGTGCACCGCCCAGGTGCTGCTGGCGGTGATGGCCGCCCTCTACGCCATGTATCACGGGCCGGACGGGCTGGCGCGCATCGCCCGGCGCGTCCACCACCTCACCGGCCGCTTGGCCGCCGGGCTGTCGGCAGCCGGCATCGGCCGCGCCAACCGGCACTTCTTCGATACCCTCTGCCTCGCCGTGCCCGGCCGGGCGGACGCCATCGTCGCCGCAGCGCTGGCGGGCGGCTACAACCTGCGCCTGATCGATGCCAACCATGTGGGCGTGGCGCTCGACGAAACCGCGACGGAAGCCGATACGGCCGCCGTGGCCGCCTGCTTCGGGGCGGAGCTGGCCGACACGCCCGAACCCGGCCTGCCGGACGCCCTGCTGCGCGACGGCCCCGCCCTCACCAACCCGGCCTTCCGCCAGATCCATTCCGAAACCGACCTGATGCGCACCCTGCGCAAGCTGGCGGACAAGGACGTGGCGCTGGACCGGGCGATGATCCCGCTGGGCTCCTGCACCATGAAGCTGAACGCAGCAGCGGAGATGGAGCCGATCACCTGGCCGGAATTCGCCGCCATCCACCCCTTCGCGCCGGAGGATCAGTCCCGCGGCTACCGCGCCATGATCGCCGAGCTTGAAGACTGGCTGGTGCGCATCACCGGCTACGATGCGGTGAGCATGCAGCCCAATGCCGGCTCCCAGGGCGAATATTCCGGCCTGCTGACGATCCGCGCCTACCACGCCGGGCGCGGCGAGGCGCACCGCGATATCTGCCTGATCCCGTCCTCCGCCCATGGCACCAACCCGGCCTCGGCCACCATGGCCGGGCTGAGGGTCGTCGTGGTGGGCTGCGACGAGCACGGCAATGTCGACATCGCCGACCTGGAAGCCAAGGCGGCGGCAGCGGGCGACCGGCTGGCCGCGGCCATGGTGACCTATCCCTCCACCCACGGCGTGTTCGAAGCGGAGATCCGGCGCATCTGCGGCATCGTGCATGCCTATGGCGGCCAGGTGTATCTGGACGGCGCCAACCTGAACGCCCTGGTGGGCCATGCGCGGCCCGGCAAGTTCGGGGCCGATGTCAGCCACCTCAACCTGCACAAGAC
>JAGQRL010000120.1 GCA_020425485.1 Rhodospirillaceae bacterium | reverse complement strand
CCTTCGATGCAGCCGCCGGAGACGGAGCCTGCCATGCGGCCATCGGCATCGACCACGAGCTGGCTGCCCACCTGGCGGGGCGAGGAGCCCCAGGTGGCGATCACAGTGGCCAGCGCCACCCGCTTGCCTTCGGCGCGCCAGGCGGCGGCGGTATCGAGGATCTGGTCGGTGTCCTGCGGCATGGTCGATCTCTCTCAGGAGGGCTAGGCGGCGAGCGCGCGCCAGCGGCGCATCTCCGCGCGGTCGGGGTGGAAGTGGCTGTCCAGGGCGGCGGCGAGGCCGGCCAGGCTGTCCAGGTTGTGGGCGGCGCGCACCTCGTCGACATGGCCGATCATGGCGCGCGCACCTTGCGATTTCGGCGCATAGGCATCGTAGCGCAGCAGCGGGTTCAGCCAGATCAGCCGGCGGCAACTGCGGTGCAGCCGGTCCATGGCCGGAGCCAGGATCTCGGTATCGTCGCGCTCCAGCCCGTCGGTGATCAGCAGCACCACCGCCCCCTGGCCCAGCACCCGGCGCGACCAGTGGCGGTTGAAGGCATCCAGGCAGGCGCCGATGCGAGTCCCGCCCGACCAGTCGCCCACCGTTTCGCCCACCTTGGCCAGCGCCACATCCACATCCTTGTCGCGCAACTGGCGGGTGATGTTGGTGAGCCGCGTGCCGAACAGGAAGCTGTGCACCCGGTCGCGGTCGGTGGACACGGCATGCAGGAAGTGCAGCAGCATGCGCGAGTACTGGCTCATGGAGCCGCTGATGTCGCACAGCACCACCAGGGCCGGCGGTCGCGTTTCCCGGCGCTTGCGGGCCAGCTCGATGGTGTCGCCGCCGCCGCGCATGGAGCGGCGCAGCGTCCGCCGGCCATCCACCCGCGGCCCGGTGGGGTCCGGCAGGAAGCGGCGGGTCGGCAGGTCGTGCACGGGCAGCCGCATGGCGGCGATGATGCGCTTGGCCTTGGCGATCTCGTCGGCCGACATCTGTTCGAAATCGCGGGATTGCAGCACCTCCTTGTCGGAGAAGGTGAGGCGCGCGTCGATCTCGATTTCCGGCGGCTTGGCATCCTCCGGGCTTTCGCCTTCGCCGGGCCGGCGCTCCGGCGCCATGGCTTCGGCGACGCGGCGGTTGATGTCCCGCTGGTCGGCGTCGGCCTCGCCCTCAAGCTGCGGCATGAACAGGTTCATCGCCCGCATCAGCAGGTCGGGGTCGCGCCAGAACATGTGGAACGCCTGGTCGAACACCTCGCGCTGGTCGTGCCGGGTGATCAGGGCGGCGTGCAGGGTCCAGTAGAAGTCCCGCCGCGTGCCGATGCCCACGGTGGCCACCGCCTCCAGGGCCGCCAGCACCTGGCCGGGGCCGATGGGCAGGCCGGCGGTGCGCAGCACCCGGCAGAAATGCACGATATTGGGGGCCAGCCGGGTGCCGTCGTCGCGTAGGTCCGGCGTGTCAGTCATTGCCCACCGCGGCCCGTACCGACAGATCGGACTTCACCTCGGCGAGCAGGCGGCCGGCTTCGCCGCCGGCGATCTTCTCGATGTCGTCCTGGTATTTCAGGATGGTGCCGATGGTGTCGTTGATCGTCTGGGGATCCAGTTCCAGCTTGTTCAGCGTCGTCAGCGCCTGCGCCCAGTCCAGCGTTTCCGCCACGCCGGGCGACTTGAACAGGTCGACCTCGCGCAGCCGCTGGATGAAGCCGACGATCTGGCCGGACAGCACCTCGCCGATGCCGGGGGCTTTGAGCGCGATGATGCGCTTTTCCCGCTCCGCCGTGGGGTAGTCCACCCAGTGGTAGAAGCAGCGCCGCTTCAGCGCGTCGTGGATCTCGCGGGTGCGGTTGGAGGTGATGATGACGATGGGCGGGCTGTCCGCCTTCAGCGTCCCCAGCTCCGGCACGGTGATCTGGAAGTCCGACAGCACTTCCAGGAGGTAGGCTTCGAACGGCTCGTCGGTGCGGTCCAGCTCGTCGATCAGCAGCACCGGCGGGCCGGCCGCATCGCTTTCCAGCGCCTGCAGCAGCGGCCGGCGGATCAGGAAGGCATCGGAAAAGATATCCCGCGCCACCGCCGCCCGGTCGGCCGCGCCCGCCGCTTCGGCCAGACGGATTTCCAGCATCTGGCGGGGGTAGTTCCATTCGTAGACGGCCGAGGCGACGTCCAGCCCCTCGTAGCATTGCAGGCGCACCAGGCGGCGCCCCAGGGTGGCGGAGAGCACCTTGGCGATCTCCGTCTTGCCGACGCCGGCCTCGCCTTCCAGGAACAGCGGCCGGCCCAGGCTGAGGGCCAGGAACAATGCGGTGGCCAGCGACCGGTCGGCGACATAGTCGCCGCGGCCAAGCAGATCCACGGTGTCATCGACGGAGGAGGGCAGGGCGGTGGTCATGGAACCTCGGGGCATCTGTAGGCGCAGCCGGGAGCATAGCGCCGCCGGCGCGGCGGTCGAGGGGGCACGCTCAGCATAGATCCGCCGCCGGTTTTTGCGCAGTCCCTGTCGGCATGCCGGCGCTGTGCCGCGGCGCTTGCGGCATGGCCGGGGTGTGCAGCCGGCCGGGAACCAATCGGGCTCCGGCGTCTTGTCCGATGAAGCTGCGACCGCCCGGGCAAACGGCGGCTGCCGCGTTTGTCAATCGTACAGCTCACGGAGCATGGGGCATGAAGACCGCTATCATCATTCTGTTGCTCGCCGCCGTCGGCATTCTCGGGTATTTGGTGTGGCAGGAGAGCCAGACCGAGTCCGTGGCCATCACCGTCGGTGAGGGCGGCGTCGCGATCGAGGCCGATACCAACTGATCTGCGCTGACCCGACCATGCGTCCAACTCTTCGCCTTGCCGCCATCGTCGCCGTTGCCTGCTGGCTGGCCGCCTGCCAATCGACCCCGCGGTCGACCAACGTGGCCAGCGCCCCGCCGGCACCGCCGCCGCCGCGGGTGACCCATGTGCTGTCGATGTCGCTCACCTGCGGGCATCCGCCGCCCTGCGAGATGGGGACGGTGCAGGACGTGGCGACCGGCGAGGTGTCCACCATCTACGACGTGGACCTCGACCCCCTGGGGCTCGACGACCTGCAGCGCAGCGCCTTGCGCCGCAGCCTTGACGGCAACTCCACCCGGATCGAGGGGCATTTGGAAAACCGCAGCGATGTGCCGATGGCCGAAGGGCAGCTGCCGGTGCTGGTGGTGACCGGGCTGCCCCAGCAGAGCTAGGGCATCTTCAGGTCGGTCTGCGCCGGCCCTCTCCCCC
>JAGQRL010000119.1 GCA_020425485.1 Rhodospirillaceae bacterium | reverse complement strand
CCCGGCCGCCAGGCCCACACCGTGGGGGCGACATAGTGGATCAGCGGGCCGGCGCGCCCGTGCAGCCGCTTGGCCAGGCGGAAGCAGAAATCCGGCGCGTCGATGGTCACCACCGCATCGGGCTGCCAGGCTTCGATGGCCCGCGCCGTCTGGCGCAGCCGCCGCAGCACCTTGGGGATGCTGGGCACCACCTCGGCCAGCCCCATCAAGGTGAGGTCGGACATGGCAAACAGGCTCGCCATCCCCTCCGCACACATCTGCGGCCCGGCGACGCCAAGGAACTCCACCGGTCCGGGAGCACGCTCCCGCAGTGCCGGCATCAGGGCCGCCCCCAGCGCATCGCCCGACGGCTCGCCCGCCACCAGTGCGATCCGGTAGGGGGCCGTACCGGTCACGGGGACTCGGGTTCGTCTGCCGGAAGGCCGATCACGAACAGGCCCAGCTCGTCGGCCAATTCTACCAGCGCGTCGCGGTCCACAATCACCGCACCGCCGGCTTCCACCGCGATGCCGCGCAGGCCGGCGGCACTGGCGGCCCGCACGGTGCCGGTGCCGATGGTGGGCAGGTCGACCCGCTCATCCTGTTGCGGCCGGCGGGCCTTCACCAGCACGCCGCCGAGGCCTTCGCGGCGCAGATCGCCACAGCGGGCGAGCATGGCATCGGTACCTTCCGCCGCTTCGATGGCCAGCACCACGCCCTGCTGCACCACCACGCCCTGGCCGGCATCGGCGGTGCCGAGGATGCGGGCAACCTCCCGGCCGCGGGCGATATCCACCCACGCCTCGTCATCCGGCTCGGTGCGGGTGTAGCACCCTTCCCCGCTGAGCAGGCCGCCGAGGATGTCCTGCGGAGCGACCACGCGGAACCCGCGCTCCTCAAGCTCGCCGGCGAGGGCGTCCATCAGCCCGGCATCGCCAAGGCTGCGCCACCCCACCTTCATCAGGATGCGCATGGCCTCGCCATCGGGCGCCAGTTCCATGAGGCCGGGACGGCGGAACTGGCCGGCGAGGCACACTTCCTCCACAGCCCATTGGGCGAGCTGCTCCAACACCTGCCCGGCGGCGCCGAGCCGCGTCCACGCGTGCTCCACGTCCTCCACCGTTTCCGGGTCGGTGAACTTGCGGAACGCCACGACAAAGACCGGCCGCTCCTGCGTCCGGCATGCATGGATCAGCCGCCGCGGCAGGTCGCCGCCACCGGCCAACAGGGCAATGCTAGTCTGGGTCATCATGCAGGGAGCCGCGGCGCGCCTTCATGATGCCGCGCTGCGAGCCGGCATCGATGAAGTGCAGGATGGCGGCCACATCGGCGTCGTCGCCATGGGCTGCCCGCACCGCCGCCAGCCGGTCTGCCCACGGCCGCGGATCGAAGAAGAGGGCGCGATAGACCGCGCGCAGGCGATGGATGGCGGGATGGCTGTAGCCGCGCCGCTTCAGCCCGACGACGTTGAGCCCGTCGAGCCGGCCGCGGTCGCCGGTGACCATGCCGAAGGGAATCACGTCCTGCTCCACCCCGGTCATGCCGCCGATGAAGGCGTGATCGCCGACCCGCACGCGCTGGTGCAGCGCGCTGAGCCCGCCGACGAAGACGTTGTTGCCCAGTGTGACGTGGCCGCCGAGGGTGGCGTTGTTGGCCATGATCACATGGTTGCCCACCACGCAATCGTGGCCCACATGGGCGCCGGCCATCAGCATGCAGGCGTTGCCGATGCGCGTGAGCCTGTCCTGGCGCGAGGAGCCGAGATTGAGGGTGACGTGTTCGCGGATCACCGTGTCCGGCCCGATTTCCAGCCGGCCGGGGTTGGGATCGCCGCCGTAGATCTGCGGCGGTTCGCCCAGCACGGCGTTGGGATAGACCTGGACGCGGTCACCCAGGGTGATGTCACCGCGCAGGCTGACGTGGTTGGCCAGCACCACGCCTTCGCCCAGGGTCACCCCGGCACCGACCATGCAGTAGGGGCCGATTTGGGCACTGGCGGGGATTACCGCCCCGTCTTCAACGATGGCGGTGGGGTGGATAGGATCGGGCATATCACACTTGATGGTCGAGGATCATGGCGGCGAACGATGCTTCGGCGCAGTTCACATCATCCACCTTGGCTTCGCCGAAGAACTTCCAGACATTGCGCCGGTGCTGGACTTTGCGCACCAGGATGCGCATCGAATCGCCCGGTGTTACCGGGCGGCGGAACCGCGCGCCGTCGATCGACATGAAGTAGACGAGGCGCTTGGCGGCGGCATCTCCCAGCGTTGCCACCACCAGCACGGCGGCGGTCTGCGCCATGCTTTCGATGATCAGCACCCCCGGCATCACCGGATGGTCCTGAAAGTGGCCCTGGAAGAACTGCTCGTTGGCCGAGACGTTCTTGATGCCGACGGCGCTGACATTGGGCACCACATCGACGACGCGGTCGACCAGCAGCATCGGATAGC
>JAGQRL010000118.1:4020-5105 GCA_020425485.1 Rhodospirillaceae bacterium | reverse complement strand
GCGTAGGTCGAGAACGTGTAGCCGCGGCGGTATTCGAATGTGGCGACCGCCTTCATCAGGCCAATGTTGCCTTCCTGGATGAGGTCGAGGAACTGCAGGCCGCGGGTGGTGTATTTCTTGGCGATGGAGATGACGAGCCTGAGGTTGGCTTCCACCATCTCCTTCTTCGCCCGGCTGGCTTCCTTTTCGCCCTTCTGCACGGTCTGGACGATGCGGCGCAGCTCGGCGATGGGCAGGCCCGCGGCATCGGACACCTCGGCGATGCCGCTGCGCAGCTCCGCCGCCTTGGCGCCGTGCTTCTCGGCGAACGCCCCCCATTTCTTGTCGAGGTTCGCCACCCGGCCGAGCCAGGCCGGATCCAGCTCCTGGCCGTAGTACTGGTGGAGGAACGCCTCGCGGCTCACCTTGCGGTCGATGGCCAGGCGCATGAGCTGGCCTTCCAGGCCCACCAGCTTGCGGTTGAGCGCATAGAGCTGGTCGACAAGCTGTTCGATGCGGTTGGCGTTGAGATGGACGTTCTCCATCAACTCCACCAGCTCGTGCTTCAGCTTGTTGTACTTGGTGTTGGACTGCTTGGAGGGCTCCGCCCCCTTCTGGATCTGGGAAAGCCGCTGCTCCTGCAGCTTGTGCATCTTGGCGTAGGTGGTTTCGATCTTGTCGAAGGTCTCCAGCACCTGGGGCTTCAGCGCCTCTTCCATGGCCGACAGCGACATGGAGGCGTCGTCGTCCTCGCCGTCCTCGCCGTCGCCGGAGGCGGCACCGTCCTCCTCCTCGTCGTCCTCGCCCTCGCCGTCGTCGCTGTCCCGGTCTTCGGCCTTGTCGTCGTTGGCCGGTGCGGCCAGCTCCGTTTCCGCCGCCTCGCCATCGACCTCGCCGTCGCCGTCACCCTCGGCCTCACCGTCCGCGCCGACCGAGGGACCCTCGGCATCCGGCCCGCCGCCATAGGTGGCGTCCAGGTCGATGATGTCGCGCAGCAGCATCTTGCCGTCCTTCAAGGCGCTGTGCCACGCGATGATGGCGCGGATGGTGAGCGGCGATTCGCAGATGCCGCCGATCATCATCTCGCGGCCGGCCTCGATGCGCTT
>JAGQRL010000118.1:0-3985 GCA_020425485.1 Rhodospirillaceae bacterium | reverse complement strand
CCATCTCGCGCAGATACATGCGCACGGGGTCGTCGGTGCGGCCGACATCCTCGTCGTTCACGTTGCCCGAGGAGCGGCCTTCGCCCTCCTTCTCGGCCGTTTCCGACTCGTCCTCGCTCTCTTCGTTCTCGACGACGTTGACCCCCATTTCCGACAGGGCGGCCATCACATCCTCGATCTGCTCCGACGAGGTGGTGTCGGGCGGCAGGATCTGGTTCACCTCGTCATAGGTGACGTAGCCGCGTTCCTTGCCCTTCAAGATCAGCTTCTTAACGGCTTGGCCGGCATCGTCCAGCAACTGGGAGTCGGTTTCTTCGCGACTATCCGCAGCTTCGCTGGTCACCGTCTTGGTTGCTGCCATTTGGTCCCTGGTCCCTATGCCATACCTGGTCGAGGCGCATCGGCGGCGGCGTCCCGCTGATCGCTTGTCCGCCGCCCCGTCGCCGGATCACCGGCGGGGTGTACCGTCACGCCCCGTCCATTTGTAGATACCGGTCGCGTTGCGCCAGTAATGCCTGTTGACGCGCCAGAACAGCCGCTGAGGGCTGCTCGCGCAAGGTTCTGGAGACATCGGCCAACTCGCGCTCGATGCGCCGCACCTCCACGGCCCGCCATGCGCGCTGCCAGGCGTCTTCAAGCTGCTCGGGCGTCGCCGCCCCGGCAAGCCAATCGACTCCCTCTGCGCGGATACGCTCACCAATGCGCGCAACCGTTTCCTCCAGCCCAACCTGTGCGAAGTGGTCTTTCAAGGCCGATGAATCAAGGTCGGGATGCTGCATCAATACCGAACATACTGCACGGTGTATCGAGATGTCGTCGGGATGTTCGTAAACAAGCCCACCAATTTCCTCCGCCATCGGCTCGAAGCGCCGCGGATCGGCGAGCAGGGCGGCCAGGATCAGCCGTTCCGGCGCCAGCCCCGCTCCCGCCTTGCGGCTGGGCCGCGGGCCGATGGGCGGCAGGGTGCCCGGCGCTGAATATCCTCTATCGCCGCGGCGGGCCGGCCGCCAGGGCCGCCGCTCGCCGGACCGCCCGGTCTCGGCCGCCGGCTGGAAGGCGCGGCGCACCCGGTCGGTAAATTCCTGGCGGTAGAAGCGCGCCACCGTGGCATCGGCGATGCGCCCGGCCTGGGCCTCCAGGGCGGCTTGCAGCCCCGCCCGGCCTTCCGGCGTGTTGAGGTGGTGGCGGGCGCATTCCAGCTCCCACACCACATCGGCCAGCGATCTGGCGTCGTCGATCACCTCGGCCATGGCGCGGGGCCCGTGGGCGCGGATCAGGTCGTCGGGGTCCTGGCCCGCCGGCAGCAGCGCCACCCGCACCGTATGGTCCGGGCGCAGCAGCGGCAGCAGGCGTTCCGCCGCCCGGCCCGCCGCCGCCCGGCCGGCATTGTCGCCGTCGAAGCACACCACCGGCTCGCGGCAGAACCGCCAGATGAGCTGGGCCTGGTGTTCGGTGAACGCCGTGCCCAGGGGGGCGACGGCGCCGTTGAAGCCGGCGCGCACCAGGGCGATCACATCCATATAGCCTTCGGCCACGATCACCGGCGCGCCATCGTGGGCGGCCCGGCGGGCGCGCGACAGGCCGTAGAGCAGGTGGCCCTTCTGGAACAGCGGGCTGTCGGCACTGTTGATGTATTTGGGGCCCTCGCCGGCCATCAGGCGGGCGCCGAACCCCACCACCCGGTCGCGCGCATCGGCCACCGGGAACACCACCCGGTTGCGGAAGAAGCTGTAGGCGGCGCGCCCGTCGTCGGGCTTGCGGGCGAGCCCGGCTTCGATGGCCAGCTCCTCGCCGATGCCGATGCCGGCAAGCGCCTTCAGCAGCGCCTGGCTGTCGGGCGGTGCGAAGCCGAGGCGGAAGGTCTCCACCGCATCGTCGTCCAGTCCGCGGCCGCGCAGATAGTCCAGCGCGGAACGGCCGGCGGCACTTTTCAGCTCGGCCTGGAAGAAGCGGCAGGCGGCATCCAGCGCGGTCAGCGCATCGGCGCGGCGGCGCGACTGCTCGCGCTCCCGCTCGTTCTGTTGCGGCACCTCCAGCCCGGCCTCGCCGGCCAGCCGCTCCACCGCTTCGGCGAAGCTGAGCCCCTGGGTCTTCATCAGATAGGTGAAGATGTCCCCGTGCTCCTGGCTGGAGAAGCAGTGGTAGAAGCCCTTCTCGTCGTTCACCGTGAAGGACGGGGTGCGTTCCTTGTTGAAGGGGCTGAGCCCGACGAATTCGCGGCCGCGGCGCTGCAGGTTGACGCTGCGTCCCACCACCTGGGACACCGGGAGGCGGGCGCGGATCTCGTCCAGGAACTCCGGCGGAAAGCGCATGGGCGCCCCGTCAGGACAATGACTGTTTGGCCATGGCGCTCGCCTTGCCGAAATCCATGCGGCCGAGGTAGCGGCCGCGCAGCGCCTGCATGGTGCGGCCCATGTCCTTCAGCCCGCCGGCGCCGATCTCGGTGATCACCGCGGCCACCGCCTCGCGGGTTTCCTGCTCGCTCATCTGGGCCGGCAGGAAGCGGCGGATCACCTCGATCTCCTGCTGCTCGGACTCCACCAGGTCGAGCCGCCCGCCCTGTTCGTAGAGCCCGATGCTCTCGTTGCGCTGCTTCACCATAGTCTGCAGCAGACCGAGGATCTCGTCGTCGTCGATGCCGTCGGTGACGCCATGGTCGCGGGCGGCAATGTCGCGGTCCTTGATGGCGGCCAGGATCAGGCGGATCGTGCTGATCGCCACCTGGTCCCTGTTGCGCATCGCCGTCTTGAGCGCGGTGTTGAGTTCAGTGCGCACGGCTCGGCTCCGGTCCGTCATATGGGTTTGGGCAGCGGGGCGGCGGCGAGACTGTCGGCAACGGGCGGTCTGCGCCCCATCGCCCCCAAGAGCCCCTTCTGTGCCACATGTCAGCCGGCCTCAGGAAGCGTCAAGGGGTCCCCTTGGATCGGCGGCCAAACCGTGCGATCTCTCATCGGGTTTCAGCGGAGATGACGATGACGACACAATCGGGTGCTCCCCCGGCGGGCGTTCCCCCGACGGGCGATCCCCTGGCCAACGATCCTCCGGCGGGCTCCCAGCCGGAAGGATCCACGGCGGCCCTGGTGCTGGCTGACGGCACGGTGTTCTGGGGCCACGGCATCGGTGCGGCCGGCCGCTCGGTGGGCGAGGTGTGCTTCAACACCTCGATGACCGGCTATCAGGAAATCCTCACCGACCCGTCCTATGCCGGCCAGATCATCACCTTCACCTTCCCGCATATCGGCAATGTCGGCGCCAACCCCGAGGATATCGAAACGGTGACGCCGGCCGCCCGCGGCCTGGTGCTGCGCGCCGACATCACCCAGCCGTCGAGCTGGCGCGCCACCCGGCATTTCGACGACTGGCTGAAGGCCTACGACCTGGTGGGCATCAGCGGCATCGACACGCGGCGCCTGACCCGGCGGATCCGCGACGGCGGGCCGCCCAGCGGGGTGGTGGCGCATGCGCCCGACGGCAAGTTCGACATCCCGGCCCTGGTGGCCGAAGCCGCCGCCTGGCCGGGCCTGGAAGGCATGGACCTGGCCATCGAGGTGTCGACCCGCCAAACCTACACCTGGGACGAGACCCTGTGGCAGATCGGCGAAGGCTACGGCAAGCAGGCCAATCCCCGCTGGCACGTGGTGGCGGTGGACTATGGGGCCAAGCGCAACATCCTGCGCAACCTGGCTTCGGCCGGCTGCCGGGTGACGGTGGTGCCGGGCACGGCGACGACCGAGGAGATCCTGCGCCACCAGCCGGACGGCGTGTTCCTTTCCAACGGTCCGGGCGATCCGGCGGCCACCGGCGCCTATGCCGTGCCGGCGATCCGCGGCGTGCTGGAAGCCGGCGTGCCCACCTTCGGCATCTGCCTCGGCCACCAGATGCTGGCCCTGGCGCTGGGCGCGCGGACGGAAAAGATGCACAGGGGCCACCGCGGCGCCAACCACCCGGTGAAGGACCTGACCACCGGCAAGGTGGAGATCACCAG
>JAGQRL010000117.1 GCA_020425485.1 Rhodospirillaceae bacterium | reverse complement strand
ATCTCGCTCGGCATCAAGCAGCTTGCCGAAGACCCGTTCGAGAAGGGCATGGGCGAACTGCGCCGCAACCAGGTGGTGACCTGCACGGTGACCCAGGTGACCGACGGCGGCATCGAGGTGGAGATCACCGAGGGCATCACCGGCTTCATCCGCCGGGCGGAACTGGCGCGCGACCGCCAGGACCAGCGGCCCGACCGCTTCGCCGTGGGCGAGAAGGTGGACGCCAAGATCACCCAGATCGACCGGCAGACCCGCCGCGTCACGCTCTCCATCAAGGCGCGCGAGATGGAGGAAGAAAAGCAGGCGATGGCCGAATACGGCTCGTCGGACAGCGGGGCGTCGCTGGGCGACATCCTGGGGGCCGCCCTGCGCAAGGCCCGCGACGAGGCCTCGAACCGGAAGTAACCGGCAAGAGCATCGCCTAGAACGACGACGGGCGGCTCCCAGAGCCGCCCGTTTTCGTTTGGGGCTTGGAGGGGCCGGCTACGCCGCCGCCGTCGCCGCCTCGCTGTCGGCGCTGGAGGCCGTTTCGGCGATCCAGCCGCCGCCGAGCATGCGGTCGCCCTGGTAGCACACCGCCGCCTGGCCCGGCGCCACGCCGAGCTGGGGGCTGGCCAGCCGCACCTCGCCGGCACCATCGGCCCCCAGGGTGAAGACGCCGGGCACCGCCGGTTGGGCCGACCTGAGCTTGACGGTGACCGCCACGCCGGCCCGCGCCTGTTCCTC
This sequence comes from Rhodospirillaceae bacterium, assembly GCA_020425485.1. Taxonomy (GTDB): domain Bacteria; phylum Pseudomonadota; class Alphaproteobacteria; order DSM-16000; family Inquilinaceae; genus JACKIH01. The sequence continues at coordinate 2,623 of JAGQRL010000117.1, read as the reverse complement.
CGGCCCCAGCCAGTTCACCTCGCGCACCCGCACGACGTCGCGCGCCAGGGCTTCCGCCGGCCCCACCACCACCTGGTGGCGCGCCGCATCCAGCCGCACGACGTAAAGCGCCTCGCCGCCGCCGACGCCGATGCCGCGGCGCTGGCCCACGGTGTAGCGGATCACGCCCTCATGGCGGCCGAGCACGCGGCCATCCACATGCACGATGTCCCCCGGTTCCACCGCCCCCGGCCGCAGGCGTTCCACCACCGCGGCATAGCCGCCCGTGGGCACGAAGCAGATGTCCTGGCTTTCCGGCTTTTCCGCCACCGGCAGGGCGAAGCGTTCGGCCAGCGCACGGGTTTCCGGCTTGGTCAGCCCGCCCAGGGGAAAGCGCAGGAAGGCGAGCTGGTCCGCCGTGGTGGCGAACAGGAAGTAGGACTGGTCCTTGTCGGCATCGGCGGCGCGGTGCAGTTCCGGCCCCACCGGCCCGTCGACCCGGCGCACATAGTGGCCGGTGGCCAGGGCTGCCGCCCCCAGGTCGCGGGCGGTGGCCAGCAGGTCGCGGAACTTGACCCGCTGGTTGCAGCGCACGCAGGGGATCGGCGTTTCGCCGCGCAGGTAGCTGTCGGCGAAATCGTCCATCACCGCATCGGAAAAGCGGCTCTCGTAGTCCAGCACGTAGTGGGGGATGCCGAGGCTGTCGGCCACGTTGCGGGCATCGTAGATGTCCTGGCCGGCGCAGCACGCCCCTTTGCGCGCGGTGGCCGCCCCGTGGTCGTAAAGCTGCAGCGTGATGCCGACCACGTCATAGCCCTGCTCGGCCAGCAGGGCCGCCGTCACCGAGCTGTCGACGCCGCCGGACATGGCGACGACGACGCGGTCGCCGGGGCTGAGGGGGTTGGGATCCAAGGTGTCCATGCCAGGAGTATAGGAAGCTGCGAGCCCGCGGCAAACGGGGGCGCTCGCGCGGGTTCGCCTGCGGCGGGCTCGAACACCGGCCCGCACCTCCGCCCGGTCCCCCAACGCCAGTATGCTGATTGGGCGGCCGGGCGGGGGTGTGGGCCGGTGCCGCTAAGATGGGAAAGGCGCTAGCGCGCCCGCGCCGCAGCCTTCCCCGGCCCGCTGCCGTCGGCCGGCGGCGGCGGGATGTCCGCCCAGCAGCGGCCGATCGCCATCGCCCGGCTCCGCTTCAGCCGGTCGTAGAAGCCCAGCAGGTCGTTCAGCGCCTGGGGCGGCAGCGGGTCGCGCATCTTTGCCTGCTTGCGCAGCATCAGGAAGACCGAGGCGAAGTCGTTGCGCGTCAGCTCGATCATCCGGCACAGCACCGCCAGCGGTTCGCCGCCGGGGTCCTGGCAGGCGCGCTGGGCGAGCGACAGCGGCAGGTCTGCGGCCCGCGCGATCCCCGCGATCAGCGGCGGCACGCGGCCGGAGCGGGCGAAATCCAGCAGCGCCTGGGTGTTGAGCTGGCCGGTCTGCTGCAGCGTCTGGATCAAGGTGCTGTCGGCTTCCTGCACGGCCGCACTCACCGGCCCCGGATCGGGCGGCGGCGGCCCGATCTCGATCACGTCGGGATCGGGTTCGCCTTCGTCGATCTCCAGGGTGTCCAGGATGTGCCGGCGCAGCGGGGCCGCCGCCCACCAGAACAGCACCAGCGGCACATCCGGCGGCAGATTGCGATGCAGCAGCAGCGGCCGCTGATAGGCTTCGATGCGCCGCGCATCCGCCGCCACCCGGCGATAGCTCTGCTGCGACAGGCTGGCCCCGGTGTTGGAAAGCACGGCCACCACCACCTTGGCGTCGCCGCAGTCGATCAGCGCTTCCGTCACCACTTCCGACAGGGCCGCCCGCAGCGCGATGGCGGCGGCGTGGTCGCGCCCCATGGCGCCGATGATCTCCACCAGGTCGGCGTCGGACAGCTTGGTGCTGGCGCGCAGCAGCGGGCCGGCCACCTCGATGACGTCGCGGCTGAGGATGCGGTGCAGCTCCGCCGGGCTGTCGCCCTGGGCCAGCAGCTTGCGCACCAGCGTCTGGCGGATGTCCACATCCACCATGTCGGTAAGCATGTCGACGATGCCGCTGATCAGCCCGCGTTCGCGCTCGTTCAGCCGGCCATCCTCGCCGATGAACAGATCGGAGAGCGACTGGAACAGCCGGGCGCGGCCTTCCCGCGAGCGGTCGCGGGCCAGGCTGAGCAGCTCCTGGGCGTCATTCTGGACGGTGTCGACCATGCCCCAATCCTGTACCAAGGGACCGGCACCTCAATTGCCATCGCCGGGGTGCCTACGATCCTTAGGTGCCATCTGGGCACGCTTTGGTTAAGCCTCCGTCAATGCTGCGATCCCGCCTGGCGCGCTTGCACCGGCGCACGCATCCGCCTAGAGCGTGTTCGCCCTCTGCCGGATCGGCCCCAGGCCCGGTCCGCAACCGAAACACGCAACGCCGCGCACGGTCCTGCGAGGTGAGGAAGAGCCATGGCCGACGCCCCCATCCTGAAGCCCCAGCCGATCGGCGGCTTTCCCGAATGGCAGCCCGGCGAGAAGCTGGTGGAGGACCGCTTCCTGGAGGTGATCCGCCGCCAGTTCCGCCGCTTCGGCTTCACCCCCATCGAAACGCCGGCGGTGGAACGCACCGAGGTGATGAC
>JAGQRL010000116.1:19419-26993 GCA_020425485.1 Rhodospirillaceae bacterium | reverse complement strand
GAGATCCGCACGCCGATGAACGGCGTGGCCGGCGCGCTCAACCTGGTGGAACGCCACCGGCTCGATCCCCACGACGCGGAGATGATCGACCTGGCGCGGCGCAGCGCCGACCGGCTGCGCATCGTGCTCAACGACATTCTCGACTTCACGCGCATGGAAAGCGGCCGGCTCGACCTGGAGCCCGTGCCGTTCGACCCGCGCGCCTTCCTGCGCGAAGCCAAGGCGTTCTGGATGGCCACCGCGGCGGAAAAGAAGCTGCGGCTCGACTGGACGGTGGATGTTCTGGTGCCCGAGCGGCTGGTGGGCGATTCCGGCCGGCTGCGCCAGATCGTCGACAACCTCATCAGCAACGCGCTGAAGTTCACCGAGAAGGGCGGCGTGCGCATTTCGCTGGATGTGGTGCACGAGCCGGGCACCGATGCCACCGAAACCGTGCCCACCCATGTGGTGCGCCTGGCGGTGGCGGATTCGGGGCCGGGCATCGCGGAGGCCGACCGGCCGAAGGTGTTCGCCGACTTCTCCCAGCTGCGGGCCGGTGGTGCTGTGGCCCTGACGGGCTCCGGCCTCGGGCTCGCCATCTGCCGGCGGCTGTGCGCCATGATGGGCGGGTCCATCGACTTCTTCAGCGAGCCCGGCCGGGGCAGCACCTTCGTGGTGGAAGTGCCGCTGTCCGTCGCCGATGCCGCCACCGTGGTCCGCCGCCCCCTGGTGGGCGCTCCGGGGGAAACGGCACCGGCCGTGCCGAAGGGGCTGCGGGTGCTGGCGGCGGAAGACAATCCCACCAACCAGGTGGTCGTGCGCCACATGCTGGAGCGCTTCGGCTGCATCGTCGACCTTGCCGGCAACGGCCGCGAGGCGGTGGATGCCGTGGCGGCGCGGCCCTACGACTTCGTGCTGATGGACGTGTCCATGCCGGTGATGGACGGCATGGAAGCGGCCGGCCTGATCCGCGCCCAGCATGGCGCGCGGCCGCCGATCATCGGCTACACCGCCCATGCGATGATGGACGACCGCCGCCGCTTCCGCGAAGCGGGCATGGATGCGGTGCTGGCCAAGCCGGTGCAGCCCGACGAGCTGGCCGCCACCATCGCTATGGTGCTGGAAGGGCTGCCCGCCGAGGCGCAGGGCGCCGACGCCGGCCGGCCGATCGCCGGCGACGCTGCGGCCGCACCCGCCCTGGATGGGGCGGACAGCATGTTCGATCCCGAAACGGTGGACATGCTGAAGGACTCGCTCGACCCGGAGACCTATGAGCTGGTGGTGCACCAATACCGCGCGGATGTGGCGGTGATCCTGGAGGCCCTGGACACGGCCTACCGCGCCCGTGACTGGCCTTCGGTGGACCGCGCCAGCCACACCCTGGCGGGGGCTTCGGCCACCATGGGGGCGAAGCCCCTGGAGGCTGCGGCGCGCGTGGTCAACACGCTCAGCCGGCGCGGCGAGGGGCTGTCCATCACCGATGCCATGATCGCCTCCGTCCACACCATGGCCGACCGCACCCTGGCCGACCGCGTCCTGCACCCCGAGGGCCTCGCCGACGCGCCGAGTGCCGAAGAGATCGCCGGTCTCGGCGCGATGGCCGTACGCCGGACGGGTTCCTGACCGTGGACGGTTCTGCCGCGCCACCGGCCGATGTGCTGCTGGTGGAAGACACGCCGTCGCTGTCGCTGGTCTACCGCGGCTTCCTCACCGCCGAAGGCATCGGCTGCGACCTGGTGGAAACCGGGGCCGATGCCATTGCCGCCCTGGGGCGGGCGCATTACCGCCTGGTGCTGCTGGACCTGAAGCTGCCGGACATGGACGGCTTCGATGTGCTGCGCCGGGTGGATGCGGTGGAGCTTGGCACCGCGGTGGTCGTCATCACCGCCCACGGCTCGGTGAATGCCGCGGTGGATGCCATGAAGCTCGGCGCCATTGATTTCATCATGAAGCCGTTCGCCAAGGAGCGCCTGCTGACCACGGTGCGCAACGCGCTCGACCGCACGCGGCTGCAGGAAACGGTGGATACGCTGACCGACACCTTCGGGCGCAAGCGCTTCCACGCCTTCGTCGGCCAGTCGCTGCCCATGCAGGCGGTCTACCGCACCATCGAGAGCGTGGCGCGGTCGCGCGCTTCGGTGTTCATCACCGGGGAAAGCGGCACCGGCAAGGAAATCTGTGCGGAAGCCATCCACAAGGCGGGGGCGCGGGCCGGCGGGCCGTTCGTGCCGCTGAATTGCGGCGCCATCCCCAAGGACCTGATCGAAAGCGAGCTTTTCGGCCACGTGAAGGGGGCCTTTTCCGGCGCCACCGCCGACCGCGACGGGGCGGCCCAGATGGCCGATGGCGGCACCCTGTTCCTCGACGAAATCGGCGAGATGGACATCAACCTCCAGGTCAAGCTGCTGCGCTTCCTGCAAACCGGCAAGGTGCAGAAGGTCGGCAGCTCGGAGCTGGTGGGGGTGAATGTGCGGGTGATCGCCGCTACCAACCGCGATCCCCTGGCGGATGTGGAGGCCGGGCGCTTCCGCGAGGACCTCTACTACCGGCTGCACGTGGTGCCGGTGCATCTGCCGCCGCTGCGCGACCGCGACGGCGACGTGCTGGAAATCGCCCAGACCTTCCTCGCCACCTACGCAGCGGAGGAGGGCAAGGCCTTCAAGCGCTTCTCCCCGGAAGCGGAGGAGGCCCTGCTGCGCCACCCCTGGCCCGGCAATGTGCGCGAGCTGCTCAACGTGGTGCGCAACATCGTGGTGCTGCACGACGGCGAGGAGGTGACGGAGGCGATGATCCCATCGCTGCAGCGCCCGCAGGCGGCCGCCGGGCGCAACGGCACCGCCGCAGCCGCCGGGATGCTGCGGCATCGGCCGGTGGCGGCCGACCAGCCCCGCCCCGGCGGCGACCTGCCGGTGGTGGCGGTGGGCCGCCCGCTCATCGCCATCGAGCGCGAAGTGATCGAAACCACCATAGAGATGTGCGGCGGCAGCATCCCCAAGGCCGCGCGGGTGCTGGATATCAGCCCGTCGACCATCTACCGGAAGAAGGAAAGCTGGGTCTGAGGACCTGAGGATCTGGGGGCCCGAAGCTCTGAGCGCCTGGGGGTCGGGGCAGACCGCACGGGCCATGCCCGGGGCCGGCGGACTGCCGGGCGGCACTGTGGGGGGAACCATGCCGCCCGGCAGCGAGTTGGGCCGCGGAAACCCCCGCGACCCACGCTCCAACCATCGTCATTGCGGAACGACGACACCTGTTGCCGGTTTCGACGACCCTGCACCGGCCGTGGGGGGCCGGTCGGTCGAGCAGATCGTCGACTTCGCCAGGATGGAGACCGGCGATCCTGTTAGCCCGCATCCCGCACCCGATCCTCCCTCAGCGAACGCCGTGCCAAGGCGGCGCGAGGGCCGACATGTAAACGATTTCAATGCATTGCGTACGGATGCGTGTGGGGGCCGGAAGATCTTCGTGCAATTCCGCAACGGCGGGTTTTGCAGTCTGCAACGCCGTGTTTGCAGGGTGCTCATCGCCAAGGCGATGGCCGGCCAAACGCGAACGCGCCTGACCGGGCCGTGCTCGCGCCGCTACGCCACTGCCGCGCGGTAGAGGCGGACGATGCCGGTGAGGTTGTCTGCCCCCAGCCCTTCGCGCATGGCCCGCAGGAAGACGGCGCGCGCCGCCGCCGTCATCGGGGCAGCATCCACCGCACCGGCGGCTGCCTGCACATAGCCGAAATCCTTCTCCACCAGGTCCACCGGGAAGAGGGGGGCGAAGGCATCGGCCAGCATCGAGCCGGCAGCCGCCTTGGCGGCCGGGCTGCAGGCCGGGGTGGCGGCGATGGCATCCAGCGCGCGTTCGGCATCGAAGCCCTGGCGGCGGATCGCTTCCACGAGTTCGGCCAGGGTCGCCACCTGGATGCCGAACAGCGCGTTGACGGCGAGCTTGGCCATGGCGCCGGCGCCGGCCGGCCCGGCGTGGTGCACAGCCGACCCCAGGGCTGACAGGACGGGTTGGGCCAGCGCCACCGTGTCGGCGCTGCCGCCGACCAGGAAGACGAGCTGGCCCGCCTCCGCCTGGGGGCGCGAACCTGCGACCGGGGCATCGAGGAAAGCCCGCCCCGCCGCGGCGCAGCGGGCTGCCAGGATGCGCACCCAGTCGAGCCCCAGGGTCGAGCACTCGATGGCGATGGCGCCGGGTGCCAGGGCGGCCAGCGCGCCGGTTTCCTCGTCCAGCCAGACGTCGCGGGAGGCGTCGTCGTCGCGCAGCATGGCGAGAACGACGTCCGCCGCTGCCGCCGCCTCGCGCGGGGACGTGGTCACCGCGGCACCGGCGCTGTGCAGTACTTCGGTGCGGGTCGCCGTGCGGTTCCACACGGTGACGGCGTGGCCTGCGGCCAGCAGGCGGGCGGCCATGCGCGATCCCATCGCGCCGAGGCCGAGAACGGCAATCCTGGACATGGGGGGAGCCTTCCTAGCTGCGGTATTGGCACGCCATGGGTATCAATGAGGCATGGCCCAATAAACAGATCATCGATCAGCATATTCATGCTAGTTTCGCATCAATGGACACCCAGCAGGCCCGCCTTCTTGTCGAAATCGCCCGGCGCGGCAGCTTCGCGGCAGTGGCGCGCGACCGCGGTAGCGATCCATCGGGCATTTCCCGCACCGTCGCGGCGATGGAAGCCGAGCTGGGCTTCCGGGTGTTCCACCGCACCACGCGCCAAGTGCGGCTGACCGAGGCGGGAGACCTCTATCTCCGGCGCATCGAAGCCGCTGCCGATGCCTTCGACCAGGCGCGCGACGAAGCCCTGACGGTGAGTGCCGGGCCCGTGGGCACGCTGAGGATGACGACGACGGTGGCCTACGGCCAAACCGTGCTGGCGCCGCTGCTGCCCCGCTTCCGCGCCGCCTATCCCAAGGTGGACCTGGACCTGGTGTTCACCGATGCCAACCTCGATCTGGTGGCGGACGGTATCGATCTCGCCCTGCGGCTGGGCACCCGGGTGGCGGGCGATGTGGTGGCCGCCAAGCTGGCCGACACCGCCTACCGCGTGTGCGCCAGCCCGGACTATCTGGCCCGCGAAGGCCGGCCTGAGCGGCCCGAAGACCTGGCGGAGCGCGACTGCCTGCGCTTCGCGCTGCCCGGCTTCCGTGCCCGCTGGCTGTTCCAGGACCCGGCGGGCGGGACGGTGGACGTGCCGGTCAAGGGCAGCATCCAGGTATCCGGGGCGCTGGCCCTGCGCACGCTGGCGCTGGCCGGCATGGGGCCCAGCCTGCTGGCTGACTGGCTGGTGGATGGGGATATCGCAAACGGCCGCCTGGTCGACCTGTTCCCCCACCACCGGGTAGCCGCCACCAGCTTCGAAACGGCGGTGTGGCTGATCTATCCCAGCCGCGCCTACCTGCCGCAGAAGGTGCGGGCGATGATCGACTTCCTGCGGGGTGCCGTGCCGCGGCGGACGGTGGACTGACGGCAGAGGCGGCGGCAGGTGCAGCGAAAACGTGCACCGCGACGGATTCTCGCCGCTTTCTCTCGTGACCATCGGCAAGGCTTGGCGACGGTTGTCGATAAAGCTGCCGCAGCACCGGGACATGCCCGGCCTGAACGCCACCGCCGCAAGGGGCGCAGCCCAGCCAAGTCCGAGTTCAAGTATGCGAGGGGACGATGGCCACTCCATTGGAAATACTTGACCAACGACTGGCGCGCGGGGAGTTGGAGCCCGACGAGTACGAACGGCTCAGGCAGGCGCTGGCGGACGAGGAACGCGCCGAGCCTCCCCCGGAACCGGCTTGGGCGCGGGGCCTGCCGGGGGATCGCCGCGGGCCCGGGTGGGGCGGCGGAGGGTTCGGCAAGCAGGGCCCCGTCGCCCGCTGCTGGTGCCTGGTCGCCGCCCTGGTTTCGCTGACGGCGTTCGCCCTGGCGATCTGGAGCCCGACATCCAGCACCGGCTACCGGGTCTTCCTGTTCGTTCCGGCGATCGTCTTCTCCGTCCACACCATCCTGTTGTGCAGCCGCCAGCGGCCGCTGTTTTCCGCACGGGAGTTCTTCGCCACCGCTGCGCGGCCCGAGCGGCGGCGCACCAACCAGGTGCTCAGCAGCCTGTTGGTGCTGCTGCTCGTCGGCGTGCTGGCCTTGCTCCCCTTCGCAGAGCGGCCGGGGGAAACCACCCTGGCGGAAGCCGACATTCCAGACGACCTGGAGGCCGCTGACCTGGATCCGCTGCCCGCCGACTGGCTGGCCGCTGCCGCCGGGCAGTGGCAGTGCGAGCATTCGGTGGATCTGGCGGATTTCGAGTCCGTGGACACCGTGCACCTCGGCATTTCCTACGCCCTGCAGATCAACGCGGATTCAACGGTCGCCTATTCCGGCCACGAGATGGCCGTGCGCCTGCAGAACGGGGATGAGCCGATCCCGCTCGCGGCCCGCCAGTTCTTCGGGTTGCCCGACGACGCCGACGACCTGAGCGTCGCCTACGCCGCCAGCACGGGCCGCTGGGGCGTGGATGGGGAGGGGCGCGTGGGCGAGGTGGTGGAAACGAGGTTCTGCCCGCCGACGCGCGCCACCGCAGGCGATCGCCCCGTCTCGGTCGAGGAGGCGCCGTTCTGGCAGGATTTGGAAAGCGCCTGCGAGGACGACGCGGTCGCCGAAATGATTGTGGAGGTACGGGACAACGAGACGCTGGCCATCATCCCCGTCTTTGCCGGCACGGCGTATGAGGAGATGCAGGCCACCTGCACGCGGGGGTAGGGGGGGTGTTGTTTGGTCTGCGCCGGCCCGCGCCCCCGCCCGGCAATCCGCTACGCCGCTTCGTCCACTCCGGCCAGCGTGGCCACCAGGTTGTCGCCCAGCTCCGCACACAGGTAGCCGCCTTCCTGCACGATCACCGTGGGCAGGCCGAACTGGGCGATCGCCTGGCCGATCCGGCGGAACCCGTCGGTGGAGACCGACAGCAGGCCCAGCGGATCGCCGGCAAACGCATCGAGCCCCAGGGCCACCACCAGATAGCCGGGCGCGAAGGCTTCGATCAGCGGCCGTGCGGTTTCGATGGCCGCCAGCACCTCGGCATCCCCGGCCCCGGCCGGCTGCGGCAGGTTGAGGTTGCAGCCTTCGCCCGGCCCGCTGCCGCGTTCCTGCGCATGGCCCCAGAACCACGGGTACTGCACCTGCGGATCGGCGTGGACCGAGACCGTCAGCACATCGCCGCGGGCATAGAAGATGCCCTGGGTGCCGTTGCCGTGGTGCACGTCCACATCGAGGATGGCCACCCGCGGGGTCGCCTGGCGCAGCCACTGGGCGGCGATGGCGGTGTTGTTGAGGAAGCAGAAGCCGCCGGCCATGTCGGCAAAGGCGTGGTGACCCGGCGGCCGGCACAGCGCGTAGGCGGCGGGCTCGCCGTCCAGAACCGCCTGGGCCGCCGCCACCGCGGTGTTGGCCGAAACGCAGGCGCTGGCGAAGGTGTCCGGCCCCATGGCGCAGGACAGGTCGGCCATGTGCCAGCCGGCGCGCGCGACGATGTGATCGGACCGGCCGAGGCCGTGGCGGTTGGGGTGGATGTTGGCCAGCACCTCCGGGCCGCTGTCGCCCAGCGCCTGCCAGTGCTC
>JAGQRL010000116.1:259-19378 GCA_020425485.1 Rhodospirillaceae bacterium | reverse complement strand
GGGCCGAAATCGCCCGGCACCACCAGCCGGTGGCCGGCACCCTCCGCACTCGCCAGCAGAAATTCCGCCCGTTCGGGACGTTCCGCGCACTGTGTGACGCGGCCGCGAACCAGGTAGAATTGCGGATCGTGGTGGAGCTGCCGGCGGTCGAAGAACACATGCATGGTCAAGCCTTCGGGAACTGACGACGGTGCGCAGGGGCCGACCCTAGCAGAGGTCGGTGGGGAGCGTCCCCAATCGGACGCGGCCCGGGCCGCCTTCATCCGCGCCTGGACCGCGGCCCTGCCGCCGCCGCTGGTGCCGGAACTGGTGGTCTACACCGCCCAGGAAGCCACCGACCTGTGGCAGGCCACCGAGGACGAGCTGCACGCGGCCGGCCTGCCGCCGCCCTTCTGGGCCTTCCCCTGGGCCGGCGGCCAGGCGGTGGCGCGCTGGCTGCTGGATCACCCCGAGCAGGTCCGCGGCCGTGCAGTGCTGGATTTCGGGGCCGGCGGCGGGCTGGCCGCCCTGGCGGCGCTGCGGGCCGGGGCGGCGCGCGCCGTCGCCGCGGATATCGATGCCTTCGCCGCCACCGCCCAGCGCCTCAACGCCGCCCTCAACGGCCTGCCGCTGGAGACGGTGGACCGCGACATCATCGGCACGCCGGCGGGTACCGGCGCGCTTGCCGGCATCGATCTCGTGGTTGCCGGCGATGTCTGCTACGAGGCCGGCATGTCGGGCCAGGTGCTCACCTGGCTGCGCGGGCTGGCGGCGACCGGTTTGCCGGTGCTGCTGGGCGATCCCGGCCGCACCTTCGCACCCGCCGATGGGGTGGAGGAGCTGGCCAGCTACCAGGTGCCGACGCCGCTGGCGCTGGAGGATCGCACGATGCGCACCACGCTGGTCTGGCGCCTGCTGGCGGCATGACGGCACGGCCAAAACGGCCGCTCCCACCCCTGGACCCGCAGCCGCCAGCCTGTATGGTGGCGGCCATGGCGGAGACCGACGGTGAGCTTGCGATGTCGACCCCGGCCTGGGCGAGCCTCGGCGGCGTCGCCGACGCGACCACCTCCCTGATCGATGGGGCGCTCGCCCTGTCGCGCGTCCGCACCGGCAGTGTGGAGGCGGACTGGCACCACAGCCATCTGCGGCGGCTGGTGGAGGACATACGCGCCTACCCCCCGGCGGCGGATGCCACCGAGGCCGCCGGCAATCTCCGGCAGGTGCTGGCAGTGCGCTATGGCTATCGCGGCGCGGTGGAGGACTACGACGACCTGCAGAACGCCGATCTGATCCGGGTGATCGATCGGCGGCGCGGCCTGCCGGTGGCTTTGTCGATCCTTTACATGCATGTCGGCCGGGCCGCCGGATGGGAGCTGTGCGGGCTCAACTTCCCCGGCCATTTCCTGGTGCGCCTGGAACACGCCGGCAGCCGGGTGATCCTCGATCCCTTTCACAGCGGCGCCCTGCGTTCGGCGGCCGAGCTGCGCGGGCTGCTGAAGGCGGCCATCGGTTCCGACGAGGAACTGGCGCCCCACCACTACGCCCCGGTGAGCGATCAGGACGTGCTGCTGCGCCTGGAAAACAACATCAAGGTGCGGGCGCTGCGCCGCGGCGATCTGGATGCGGCGGCCGACAGCCTGGAGCGCATGCTGGCGATGGCCCCGGCGGCGGGCGACCTGTGGCGGGAGGCCGGGCTGGTGAATGCCCGGCTCAACCGCGATGCCGATGCCATCACCGCCCTGGAACGCTATCTCGACCTCAGCGACGACGACGGCCTGATGCGCGAGGCCGCCATGCTGCTGCAGCGCCTGAAGCAGCGCGGCTCGTAATCCGCCGCCGTCCGGGATAGACACTGCGCGGATCCGCTTCAGGTTATCGGCGGTAGTGCCGTCCGCCGGCCCGTTCCGCCACCTGTCGCAGCCTCTACCGAACCATCTACCGAAGGGCGTTCGCCATGAGCCTGTCCGTCGCCATCCAGATGGACCCCGTCGAGACCATCAAGATCGATGCCGACAGCACCTTTGCCATGGCGCTGGAAGCCCAGGCCCGCGGCCACGGCCTGTTCCACTACCTGCCCACCGATCTGGTGTATCGCGACGGCAAGGTGCTGGCCCATGCCCGCCCGCTGACCGTGCGCAACCAGTGGGGCGACCACGCCTCGCTGGGCGAACCCCTGCTGTTGGACCTGGCGACGGTGGATGTGGTGCTGCTCAGGCAGGACCCGCCCTTCGACATGGCCTACATCACCACCACCCACCTGCTGGACCTGATCCACCCCAAGACGCTGGTGGTGAACGACCCCACCTCGGTGCGCAACGCGCCGGAGAAGCTGTACACGCTGGCCTTCCGCCAGTTCATGCCGCCGACCCTGATCACGTCCTTGCGCGACGAGATCGACCGCTTCCGCCGGGAATACGGCGACATCATCATCAAGCCGCTCTACGGCAACGGCGGTGCGGGGGTGTTCCGGCTCACGCCCGAGGATCAGAACCTCGGCTCGCTGCTGGAATTCTTCCAGGACCGCTCGCGCGAGCCGGTGATGGTGCAGCGCTACATCCCGGAAATCAGCGAGGGCGACAAGCGCATCATCCTGGTGGACGGCCAGCCGGCCGGCGGCGTGTCGCGCCTAGCCGCCGAGGGGGAGGTGCGCGCCAACTTCCATGCCGGCGGGCGGCCGCAGGCGACCTCGCTGACCGAGCGCGAGCTGGAGATCTGTGCCGCCATCGGCCCGGAGCTGAAGGCGCGCGGGCTGATCTTCGTCGGCATCGACGTGATTGGCGACTACCTGACGGAAATCAACGTCACCTCTCCCACCGGCATCCACGAGATCAACCGGCTGGATAACGTGCGCATCGAACAGGTGATCTGGGACGCCATCGAAGCCCGCCTCGGCCACGTCTAGGACACGTGTAGGCCGCACGGCGCCCGCCGGGGCAGCCCCGGCGCGGTTGTTCGCGTTTCCGGCGGGCCTTCCGGTGCGGTCAGGCATTGTCGGTCGCGGCCGGGGCGCATACGGTCGCGTGCACGATGCCTGCTGAACCCCTGCCGATCGGCACTGCAACCGGCCCCAACCCCGTCGCACACGTGGAAACCGTGGCTTTTCACGGGATCGACGTGCGGCCCATCGACGTGCAGGTGCAGATCACCAACGGCCTGCCGGCCTTCACGGTGGTGGGCCTGCCGGACAAGGCGGTGGGGGAAAGCCGAGAACGGGTGCGCAGCGCCCTGCACGCGCTCGGCCTCGCCCTGCCGCCCAAACGCATCACCGTGAACCTGGCGCCGGCCGACGTGCTGAAGGAAGGCAGCCATTTCGATCTGCCCATCGCCGTCGGCCTGCTGGTGGCTTTGGAAATCCTGCCGGCCGATGCGGTGGAAGAGTTCGTGGTGCTGGGCGAACTGTCGCTGGACGGTGCCATCTCCCGCGTCGCCGGTGTACTGCCCGCCGCCATCGGCGCCGCATCGCGCGAAAAGGGCATCATCTGCCCCGCCGCCTGCGGGCCGGAAGCCGCCTGGGCGGCCGACCGGGAAGGCCGCATCCCCGTGCTGGCGCCGGGCGACCTGATCGGCCTGGTCAACCACATGCGCGGCACCCAGGTGATGGCGGCGCCCCAGCCCAAGGTGGCCGAGGATGCGCTGGCTGCCCTCGACCTCGCCGACATCAAGGGCCAGGAGACGGCGAAACGGGCGCTGGAGGTGGCGGCGGCCGGCGGCCACAACCTGCTGATGATCGGCCCGCCCGGCGCCGGCAAGTCCATGCTGGCGGCCCGCCTGCCCGGCCTGCTGCCGCCCTTGGATGCGGCTGAGGCATTGGAAGTCTCCATGGTGCATTCGGTGGCGGGGCTGCTGCCCGATGGGCGCCTGCTGCGCCGCCGGCCCTTCCGCGATCCCCACCACTCCGCCTCGCTGCCAGCGTTGGTCGGCGGCGGGATGCGGGCGCGGCCGGGGGAAGTGTCGCTCGCCCATCGCGGCGTGCTGTTCCTCGACGAGCTGCCGGAATTCAGCGGAATTATGTAGCAAACGCACCAACCCTCGGAGGCCATGATGCCTAAGTGGGTGGTGTTGGTCGCGGTGCTATGTGGCGTAGTTGCCTTGGTCGTATCTCATGAGGAGTTGGGCTCCCATGGCTGGATCTGGGTTATGGGCATGCAGCACGAATCGTGTTTCGTGCCGTTCGTTGAAGATATCAATGTAACTAATTCTTCCGACACAATATATGGCGAGCGTTCCGGCAATGAGGCTCGCTCTTATATTTTCAGGGAACTGCCTTTGTCTTTTAGCGTAGAGGTTGATTATTTCTCCAGGACCCATAGAACAATTAGAGAGCGGGGTATAGTTGTCAGCTATGTCAAAGTCCATTGTGGCAGGGTATTTGTCAATTATAGTATTATAGCATGTGCTAACCCTATACGCCGGAGTCTGGCCAAAATTCCTGTATGCGACATCTGGCTCAAATTCCCATTTTGGAGTGATTTTGAAGGTCGATCCAGATATCATCACGTAAGCTCGGAGTTGTCTCTTGCCGATATCTTGTGTGACATTTACGGCATCCCGTGCAGCGGCAGTAGTAAGCTTCGCTTCATCCAGCATACCTTTCGTATGGGTGGTAGCATCACGCGTGTAGTACAGCGTTTGCCTGATCAGGACCAATCCCCCAAACGTCAGAACGGTGGAGACAATAGCTGCCCACGCCATCACTTTTGCCCAGAAAGCCATGTTCTGCTGGGCATGCAGATCGTCTATCTCGCGGCTTTCCCGCCGCTGGTCTTGTGGCTCGTTTTCCGCGGATATGACATTGGGGACAGGGCTGTCGCTATGCTCATGAAGGGGGACTGGCGCGGCTGGCTGGTCGGCTTGCTCGCCATCTTCGTCGCTTGCGGCAGTACGGGGATTTTGTTGCCAGTCGGATTCTGGGCCGTTTTCGAGGGCGGGCTCAGTTACCTCTTGGGCCTGTAGCGGACCAGCAAGGATCAGTCCGACAACCGCACAGACGATACCCCCAGCGCGGCTAGGCATTGGAGCATGAAGGCTGCTGTGAACTTGCCACGGCTCACCTTGTTCCTGAGGTTTCGCTCGTCTTCCGAGACCCCAAGAGATTCCAGCCTTTCGACCAGTTGTGAATAGGTGACGTTCTTCCCGGCCATTTCGGCCCGGATCAGGCCACGCGCCTTAGCCTCCCAGTCTGTACGCTCTGGCATATCATCCTCCGTAGTGATATTGTCACTATATAGCGTGCTTTTGCCATTGACAAGGTGACGGGATATCACCATGTTTAGGGCATAAGCATCGCAGGTGATGACATGTCCCAGCACTTCCTTCTTTCCGCCGCCGCCCGCACCCTGAGCGTGACCAAGGTCGCTCGCATGGATCATGACGAGGCGCGGCAGACCTTCCGGGCGATCCGCTGGGCCAACAATGGTGGCGAGCCTTGGTGCCCTCGCTGCGGCTGCACGGCCGTATACGAGTACGCCTCGCGGCCGATCTTCAAGTGCAAGGCGTGCAACCACCAGTTCAGCGTCACCAGCGGGACCATCTTCGCCTCGCACAAGCTGGCCTTGCGCGACTATCTGCTGGCCATCGCGCTGTTCGTGAACGGCGCCAAGGGCATGTCTGCGCTCAACCTGAGCCGCGACCTGGACGTGCAGTACAAGACGGCGTTCGTCCTGGCCCACAAGCTGCGCGAGGCCATGGCAGGCGAGCACAAGGACATGCTGCTCGGTGGCGAGGTTGAGGTTGATGGCGCCTATTTCGGCGGCCACGTGAAGCCGGAAAACCGCAAGGAAGACCGGAAGGACCGCCGCTTGGCAGAGAACCAGACCGGCAAGCGCCGCGTCGTGGTGGTCATGCGCGAGCGCGGTGGCCGCACCCTGCCGTTCGTGTTCCGCCGGGAAGACGAATCCATCGCCACGATCCGCGACCGTGTGGCCACTGGCACCACCGTCTATGCAGACGAGGCGCCGTCATGGGATGCGCTGCATGCCCGGTACAACACCCGGCGCATCAACCACTCCATCGCCTTCATGGACAAAGGCGTGTGCACCAACATGGCGGAAAGCTACTTCTCGCGGCTGCGCCGCGCGGAGATTGGCCAGCACCATCGCATCGCTGCTCACTTGGGAGCCTACGCTGGCGAGATGGCATGGCGTGAAGATCACCGCCGGGTGCCGAATGGGTTCCAGTTCAACGCGGTCATCGGTGCGGCGATGGCGTCGCCTGTGTCGCGTCAGTGGGCGGGATATTGGCAGCGGTGACAATTGATAGAGCGCCGACCCAATGGGTTGCGCACACCAGATGTGGCGTGCCTCTAGCGAATCGCTACACGTGCTTGATCTAAAGGCCGGTTCGTGATTGGATCTGATTCGCCACACTCGGCCAAAGGGAAAGGGCCGGCTTTGAGGCCGGCCCTTCATTCTGCGGAAGGTTGGCGGAGCGGCTTAACGCGCCGGATTTAGGTTCCGGTGGACCCCCTAAGCTTCCAGGCGACCGGGGTTCCGTGGGTTCGAATCCCACCCCTTCCATTCCAGGGCGCTCCCTTTCAGGGGGCGCCCTTTTTCCTTCTAGCCACCGAACCGCCGGAAGGCGACTCGGAATCTAGTGTAGGAAGTATGCCGTTGCGCGAGCTGGAATGCAACCACAAAGGAGTCATCGCGGGACTCGTTTCGCGTGTGAGTAGATGGCATACCACTACTTCTTGACGGTATGCGGGATCGGTTAACGTTTCGTTGACCTAGGTCAGCCGCCAGCCCTTGTAGCTGCCCGTCGTGGCCACGTCCTCGACCAAGCCCTGACGCTTCAGCTTGAACAGGCACGCCCCCACGCGCTTGCGGATCAGCGACACGGCCCTTGCGTCGTTCGGGTCCAGTCCGCGGCCCTTGACCACCTCCACGGCGATTTCCAGCGAGGTTATGGGCTCCTGAGCCTGCCTCAGCGCTCCCAACACGAACCGCTGCATCTCGCCCCTGAACGCCGCATGTCGGGCCGGGAACTGCTTGGGCTGGGATAGCGTCACGTCCAGGTCTGGGGCAAAGATCCTGATCGTGTGGTCGACGTGGTCCAGGTCTATGACCAGGTCGTTCAAGACCCGCTGGTAGTGCTCGATCTGTCCGGCTATCTCCCGGCGCTTTTCGATCAAGCCCGATAGGGTGTGCGAGCGTTCCTCTGGCATACTATATGGTAGGCGTCACCAGCCCATCAGCCGATATGGCGCTTGGTGTAGTTGCTACATAATTCCGGAATTCAGCCGTGCTGCCCTGGAAAGCCTGCGCCAGCCCTTGGAATCGGGCCGGGTGAGCGTGGCCCGCGCCAACCACCACGTCACCTACCCCGCCCGCGTGCAGCTTGTGGCAGCGATGAACCCGTGCCGCTGCGGCCATCTGGACGATCCGGCACTGGGCTGCGGCCGCGCGCCGAAATGTGCGCTGGACTACCAGGCGCGGCTTTCCGGCCCGCTGCTCGACCGCATCGATCTGCATGTCGAGGTGGCGGCGGTGAACCCGCTGGATTTGGCGCGCGCTCCCACCGGCGAACCCTCCGCCGCGGTGGCGGGGCGCGTGGCGGCCGCCCGGCAGGTGCAGACGGCGCGGTTTGCCGCGATCGGCGGCGAGATCAAACCCACCTGCAATGCCGAAGCCGATGGCGAGCTGCTGGACACCATCGCCAGCCCCGATGCCGCCGGCCTGGCCTTGATGACGGAAGCCACCGCCCGCCTGCGCCTGAGTGCCCGCGGCTATCACCGGGTGCTGCGCGTCGCCCGCACCATCGCCGATCTGGCGGGGGCCGGCGGCGTCACCCGCGCCCACATCGCCGAAGCGCTCTCCTACCGCCGCCTCGCTCCGGGGCGGTAAGGTAGGGGGCGGACGTCACCCCTCGAATCCCCCTGCGTCCATCGTGTAGACTCAAGCCCAACAGCAAATCTGCCGACCACTCCACGGGAGGATGAAACCATGGCCACACCCACTCGCGTCGCCGTCGTGCTCTCCGGCTGCGGTGTCTTCGATGGTGCGGAAATCCACGAATCGGTGCTCACCCTGCTGGCGCTCAACCGCCGCGGCGTGGAGTACCAGTGCTTTGCGCCGGACGTGCCGCAGCGCCACGTGGTCAACCACATCACCGGCGAGGAGATGGACGAGACCCGCAACGTGATGGTGGAATCGGCCCGCATCGCCCGCGGCGCCATCCTGCCGCTGGCGGACTACAATCCGGCCGAGTTCGACGCCATCATGTTCCCCGGCGGCTTCGGCGCGGCGAAGAACCTGTGCAGCTTCGCCTTCGATGGGCCGAACTGCACCGTGGAACCCTCGACCGAAAGGGCGATCCTGGCCACCAAGGCGGCCGGCAAGCCGATCGGCGCGCTCTGCATCTCGCCCGCCCTGATGGTGAAGGTGCTGGGCAACGTGTCGGTGACCATCGGCAGCGATCCGGGCACCGCGGAAGCCATCGAAGCGATGGGCGGCGACCATATGGAAACCACCCATGGCGGCGTTGTCGTGGACCGCGAGGCGCGACTCGCCACCACCCCCTGCTACATGCTTGAGGCCACCGTCAGCCAGATCGCCGACGGTGCGGACAACGTGGTGGCCGCGGTTCTGGAGATGGCCGGCAAGACGCCCAGGCAGGAGGTCGAGGAGGATGCCAACGACATCGCCGCGGCTGCCCTGGTTTCCGCACTGGGCCGGCAATAGCGCCAATTGGCGCCGGGGCTTACGGGCGGTCCGGCCTCGCAAAGCGGATGGTTGACAGGCGCCGGGGCAAGGCACGACCCTGCGCGCGCCGCCGGGATTCCCGGCTCCTTCCCGCGGTCTAGCCCGTGGTGCTGAAGGCCGGGGCCGCGCCGGTGCTGCGATGGGGATGCGTGTGACGATGATCGACCAAACCTGTGCGTCCATAGGGGTTTCCGTGGGCCGGCGCGCCGGCCGCGCCCTGGCGGTGGTGCTGGCCTGTGGCCTGTTGGCAGGGGGCCTGGCAGCGCCCGCCGCCGCCCAGGACCAGGCGGCGGAGGGAATCGCAGCCCTCGCCATCGATGTGCAGGGCTGGACGGGCGGTGCCTTCGGCCGCGAGGACACGCGCGAGTTCAGCCACTGCGCGGTGAGCCGGGAGTTCGACGACGACGTCACCATGATCGTCTCGATGAACCCGGAATTCTCCACCAACATCGCCTTCGGCAACCCCAACTGGGCGATGGAAGCGCAGTCCGAAGGGGCGGCCCGCCTGTCGGTCGACGGGGTGACGGTGCGCCAGCGCGGCGGCATCGCCCCCAACGCCAACGTGTTCGTGGTGCCGCTGGGCCCCGACGACGAGATGATCGAAGCGCTGCGGCGCGGCAACACCCTGTCGGTCGACATTCCGCCGGCCAGCTTCCAGATCCCGCTCACCGGCACCGCCGCCAGCCTGCGCGAGCTGCGCGACTGCGTGGAAACGGCGACGCAGCTGATCGGCGAAGACCCCGAACTGGTGGAACCCGCCCAGCCGCGCGAAGTGCCGGCCATGTCGATGGAGGCGCTGGCCAACATCCTGGAAGCCGCCGGCATCCCCGACCTGCAGTTCCTGGCGCCGGAACGGGTGCCGGATAACGACATGCAGCTCCGCTTCGTCTGGCGCTCCGGGCCGATGATCGGCGGCCTGCACCAGTCGCCGCGGCGCAGCGGCGTGGAGGTGTCGGCCTTCGCCCGCACCTATATGGACATCATGGAGAGCTTCTGCCCCACGCGGTTCGAGCCGGATGTCGGCCCGGTGGAGCTGGTGGGCGACAGCTACGGCTTTGCCACGGCCACGCTGGTGTGCGGCGAGTCGGAGGACGAGGTGAACTTCCTCGCCTTCTTCATCGCGCTGGACGACTTCAACTACTCGGTGTTCTTCCACCAGGTGCCGCTGCCGCTGGCCGACGATGCCGTCGCCGCCACCGATGCGGTGCAGCAGGTGGTGCTGTCGCTGGCCCGCCCGGCGTCGGAGGAGGAGGGCTCCAACTAGGCTGGGTTGCGCCGGCTGGTCCCACCCGGCCCTTGTCCTCCGCGCCTCCGGGGGCTAAGCGTCTTCCCAATTGAGCGGTGGCGGCTTCTGGCCGTCGGCCGGAGAAGACGAATGTCCGAGAGGTGAGACCGATGAAGATCCTGGTTCCGGTGAAGCGGGTGCTGGATGCGTATGTTCCCGCACGGGTGAAGCCCGATCACAGCGGCGTGGTGCTGGACAATGTGAAGATGTCCATGAACCCGTTCTGCGAGATTGCGGTGGAAGCGGCGATCCGCCTGAAGGAAGCCGGCCAGGCCGAAGAGGTCATCCTGGTGTCCGCCGGCCCGCAGAAGAGCCAGGACGTCATCCGCACCGGGCTGGCCATGGGGGCCGACCGCGGCATCCTCATCCAGTCCGACGAGGACCTGCAGCCGCTGGCGGTGGCCAAGCTGCTGAAGGCAGTGGTGGACCAGGAAGGGACCACCCTGGTGCTGATGGGCAAGCAGGCGATCGACGGCGACAACAACCAGACCGGCCAGATGCTGTCGGCCCTGCTGGGCTGGGCCCAGGCGACCTTCTGCTCCAAGCTGGAACTGGCGGGCGAAACGCTGAAGGCGACGCGGGAGGTCGACGGCGGCCTGGAGCACCTGGAGCTGAACCTGCCGGCGGTGGTGACCGTCGACCTGCGCCTCAACGAACCGCGCTACGCGACCCTGCCCAACATCATGAAGGCCAAGAAGAAGCCGCTGGCGACCGTCTCCCCGGCCGATCTCGGCGTCGATGTCGCACCGCGCTTCAAGACGGTGAAGGTGACGCCTCCGGCCGACCGCGCAGCCGGGGTAAAGGTCGGTTCGGCCGCGGAATTGGTGGAGAAACTGCGCAGCGAAGCCAAGGTGATTTAACCTTGAGTGCTGAGAGGTGCGGCGCAATGGCTTTGCCCGGGCCGGCTTAATCCTGTGGACATGCCACACTGACGCCGTATTCTCTTAACCGGGCAGGGGGCCCGGACGGCCGGAGGAGGAGCATGGCACGGCGACGCGCAGCGCAGGCCGGCGGATCCCACGACACACCGGAAGATGCCGGCACGGCGAAACCCGCCGCCGGCAGCCGCATGGTGGCGCGCTGGGGCAAGCGAGCCGGGGCACTGCTGTGCGTGCTGGGTGCGGCTCTGGTGCCCGTTTCCGCCCATACCGGGTTCAGCGTCCAGGTGGCCGCCGTGTCGCCGCCCTTCGTGGCGCCGCCCGACGTTCCCTCCAACAGTGCCCTGCTCGACGACGCCGATGTGGAACGCTACCGGGCGATTTTCGCCGCCCAGGACGTGGCGGACTGGACCAGCGCCGACGCCCTGATCGGCGAACTGGACGACCGCCGGCTGATGGGCCATGTGCTGGCCGACCGCCTGCTGCATCCCGATGGCTACATCGCCAGCTACGGCGAACTGACGGACTGGCTGGACAGCTACGCCGATCACCCCGAAGCCCAGCGCATCTACGATCTGGCGCTCACCCGCCGGCCCTATGGCGCGTCCTCGCCCGCGGTGCCGGAAGCGGCCCCGGAATTCCCCGCCACCCTGGTGTGGCGGCTGGGGGTGTCGCGCTGTCCCAGCCTGCAAATGAGCTACGCCGCCCGCGATCTGGAACGGCGCATCTACCGCCTGCGCCGCGATGACGAGCCGGACCAGGCGCGCGAGCTGCTGGACGGCACCAGCGGGCTGACCGACAACGAAGTCGACCGCCTGCGCGGCCACGTCGCCGCCGGCCTCTACTACGGCGGGGAGATCGCCGACGCGCTGGAAGTGGCGGAAGCCGCGGTCGCGCGGTCCGGCGGGCGGGCCGAACAGTCGCTGTGGATCGCCGGGCTGTCGCTGTGGCGGCTGGGCGAATTCGCCGAGGCCGGCCAGCGCTTCCGCGCGCTCTCCACCGCCGAATGCGCATCCGCCTGGGAACGCACGGCGGGCGCCTTCTGGGCCGCCCGCGCCAGCGTGCGCGCCGGCGACTACCTGCAGGTCACCGGGCTGCTGCGCCAGGCGGCGGACCAGCCGCGCACCTTCTACGGCATGCTGGCCCGGCGGGTGCTGGGCATGGATCTGAGCGACTTCCATTTCGATCCGCCGGCGGCGGGTGCCGGCGCCATCGCCGCGGTGGCGGGAACCCCGCCCGGGCGGCGCGGGCTGGCGCTGCTGCAGGTCGGCGAAGGCGTCGCTGCGGAAGGCGAGCTGCTGCGCATCGTGCCGCGGGCCGACCAGTCCTCGCTGCGCGACGCCCTCATCAACCTGGCGCAAACCGCACGCCTGCCGCGCCTGGCGATCACGCTCGCCCATGCCTACCAGCCGGCGCCGGGCGCCTATTACGACGGCGCGCTCTACCCCCTCGGCCCCTGGCAGCCGGATGGCGGCTTCGCTGTGGAACAGGCGCTGGTGCACGCCATCATCCGCGAGGAAAGCCGCTTTGATCCCGCCGCGGTCAGCCCGGCCGGCGCCTCGGGGCTGATGCAGCTCATGCCGTCCACCGCAGCGGCCATGGCCGACGGTCCGCTGGGCGGCCGCGACCGGCTGTTCGACCCCGATTTCAACCTGAACCTCGGCCAGGCCTATCTGCTGCACCTGCTGGACTACGAGCCCACGGGGCAGGACCTGATCCGCATCCTGGTGTCCTACAACGCCGGGCCGGGCTCTATGCTGGGCTGGCTGGAAGAGGTGGCCCATGGCAGCGACCCGCTGCTGTTCATCGAAAGCATCCCGTCTGGCGAAAGCCGCGCCTATGCCGAACGGGTGATGACCAGCCTGTGGATCTACCGCATGCGGCTGGGCCAGCCGGTGCCCTCGCTGGACGATCTGGCGGGCGGCGATTGGCCGGCCTACCGGCGGCTTCCCCCATCTCAGGTGGCCTATGCCTGGCAATGACGGCGGCGACGGCGCCCGGCCCTTCGTGCCGGTGCGCATCGGCCTGATGACGGTCTCCGACACCCGCACCCCCGAAACCGACAAGTCCGGCGATATCCTGGCCGAACGCATCGTTGCGGCCGGCCATGTGCTGCGCGCCCGCCGCATCGTCATCGACGATCAGGAAGAGATCACCGGCCAGCTCATGGCTTGGATCGAGGACGAGGAGATCGACGCGGTGATCGCCACCGGCGGCACCGGGCTGACCGGCCGCGACGTGACGCCGGAAGCCTTCGAGAGCGTGTACGAGAAGGCGATCCCCGGCTTCGGCGAGCTGTTCCGCTGGCTCAGCTTCCAGAAGATCGGCACCTCGACGATCCAGAGCCGGGCCACCGCCGGGGTGACCGACGGTACCTATCTGTTCGCCCTGCCGGGCTCGCCGGGCGCCTGCAAGGATGCCTGGGACGGCATCCTCAAGGAGCAGTTGGACAGCCGCCACCGGCCCTGCAACTTCGTGGAGCTGATGCCGCGGCTGCGCGAGCACCTGCCGCCACGCGGCGGCTGATCCCTCTTCCGGTAAGTCTGCACCGGCCCTCTCCCCCACCCGGCCACCCAATTCTGCACAATGGCTGGGTGGCCGGGTGGGGGAGAGGGCCGGAACCGACGAGACGGGCGGTGGAACCCGCCCCGATCTTCGATAACCCGCCCGCAGGCGGCAGCCGCTCAGGCGGTGGGCGCGGCGGGCGTCACGCCGGCATCCTGGGCGCGGGCACGCTGGGCAGCTTCCACCTGGCGGCGGAACAGCTCCACAAAATCGATGGGCTGGATCAGCAGCGGCGGGTAGCCGCCGTTGCGCACCGCATCGGCGATGATCTGGCGGGCGAAGGGGAAAAGCTGGCGGGGCGCTTCGATCAGCAGCATCGGGCCCACCTGCTCGCGGCTGGCGTTTTCCACGCCCACCACGCCGGCATAGCTCAGCTCGACGATGAAGGCCTTCTTGTCGGCCACATCGGACTCGCCCTTGATGTTCAGCGTCACCTCGTAGCGGTTTTCCGCCAGCGCCCGCGTCTTCACATCCACGTTCACCTTGACCTGCGGGATGGTGGTGCCCGGCGTCAGGGCTTCCGGCGCGTTGGGGTTCTCAAACGAGAGGTCGCGCAGGTACTGCGAGGTGATGATGATCGACGGGCGGGCGAGGCCCCCGGTCGGGGCGCCGGGCGGCGGTGTCGTGGTGGTGGTGTCGGTCATGGCCGGCTCTCCGGTGGTGCCTGTCTGGAAGGGTTGGCAGGTGGGCTAACACGGCGGGCCGTTCGCGACAACCGCCCCACCACCCGAAGCCGGGCCGGGAGCAAAGCCGCAAAAGGCGAAACGGCGCTAGCGCGGCTGGTCGGGGTCGACCTCGCGGGCTTCGGCATCGATCACCGGCGGCGGGCGCTGGCCCGGTCGCTGGCCGGGACCGCCGGATCGGCCGTGGAGGTCCGTGGTATAGGTGCGCGACCGCCGGGCGAGCGCGTGGGCGATGGCACTGCGCGCCGGCGGCAGCAGCAGGATCAGTCCGGCGGCATCGGTGAGGAAGCCGGGGATCAGCAGCAGCACCCCGGCCAGCGCGATCAGCGCCCCTTCCAGCAGCGGCACGGCCGGCGGCTCGCCGGTGGCGGGTGCGGCGTGGAGGCGCATCAGCACGCCCAGCCCCTGCCAGCGCACGCAGGCGATGCCGAACAGCGCTGTGGCCACCGTCAGCACGATTGTGGGCATCGCGCCGATCGCCTCGCCGACCTGAATGAACACGAAGATCTCGGCCAGCGGCAGGCCAATGACCAGGATGAGCAGAAGGAACCCCATTGCCGCGCTTGCCCCTCCCCTGTGGACCGACTATGTGAACAAAGCGGCCCCAGCCGTTGCGGGACCGCCGGGACGGTCTCGAAAACCGGCCCGTTTGCGACCACATGGGTCTTCGGGCGGTGTCCGTCCAGCAGAACTCGCCGGCAGGCCGGCGGCAGCGGGCCCGACCAGGCCCGCCGGAGGTGCGGACCCCGCAAGATGGTGAACGGATAGCGGCTTGGAATACTTCGACATTATCCTCCTGGCGATGATCGCCGCCTTTCTGGTGTACCGGTTGCGCAGCGTGCTCGGCCGCAAGACCGGCGACGAGCAGCACCGCTACAACGCGTTTGCCCAGCGCCAGCAGCGCAAGCAGGCGCCGCCGTCGGCGCCAACGCCGACACCGCCGGACCGGGCCGACCGCGCCCCGGCCAAGGACAATGTGGTGCCGATGCCCGAGCATGCGCCGCGGCCACCGGCGGCGCGCGGCCGCACCAGCGTGCACGCCGCGCTTACCCAGATTCAGATCGCCGATCCCAATTTCGATCCGGGCGCCTTCCTCAGTGGTGCCCGTGCGGCCTTCGGCATGATCGTGGAAGCCTATGCCCAGGGCGATACCGCCACCCTGCGGCCGCTGCTGGGCGATGAGCTGTACGACGAGTTCAGCGATGCCATTCGCCAGCGCATGAACCTGCACCAGACGCTGGAAACGCGGATCGAGAGCTTCCGCGATGCGGAAATCGTCGGCGCCAAGCTGGAAGGCCGCACGGCCATCGTCAGCGTGCGCTTCACCACCGAGCAGGTGGTGTGCGTGCGCGACGGCACCGGCGAGGTGATCGACGGGTCGCCCGACGAGCGCATCGATGTCACCGACATCTGGACCTTCTCGCGCAACACCCGGGCGTCCGATCCCACCTGGCAGTTGATCAGCACCGAAGCGCCGGAGTAGCGGCGGTTTCAGTCAGGTGATCGACGTCGCCGCCGCGAGAGCGATTCAGCAGCAGACTCCATTATTCTGCTTCTTGGGCTGGATCCCACGGCATTGGCCACCTCTTCGGGGATCTTCAGTATCACGCGCAGGTAAGATTGAGCTGCGGTGTCAGGTACTTTGCGGCCCTGTTCCCAATCTCGCAGCGTGGCGAGATGGAGACCATATCGCCTGGCAAAAGCCGATTGCGAAAGGCCGGTCGCCTCGCGCGCGCGCAGGGCAAGCATCGCGGTCAAGCCACGCTCGAATTCCTCGTCGGTCAACGGCGCGTCGGGGTCGAACTCAACGACCGGTGATGTGATATCGTTCGGTCTCGCGGTCATTGGCCTTCCTCACGGAAATGATCCGATAGGTCTCGTTTCGCCTCGTGTAGATACACACATGGACACGGCCGTTGGCGACGCCATAGGCGATGCGGCGGACCTCGCCATAGTCAAAACGGGTATCGACGACGTCGATGCGTCTGGGATCGGCCAACACCGTTCTTCCGAACGTCAGCGGAACGCCGTGCTTGGCAAGATTGGCGGCGTTCTTCGCACTGTCGAACTCGATCTCCACCCTCAGACTATACGGCTAAGCCGTAGTCCGATCACGGCCAATGTGCGGCCCGCCTAAGCACTCGGCGTTTGCGGCACCGCGGACTCCTGCTAGGTAGGGGCCGTAGCAACGCGAGACCAAGGCGCCCCCGGAATGGCCGACACCCCCGCACCACCATCGCCCGACGCGCCGCGGCGGGTGGCGCTGTTCGTAACCTGCGTTGTCGACTTCTTCCGGCCGACGGTGGGCTTTGCCGCGGTGCGCCTGCTGGAACGCGCGGGCTGCCAGGTGGAAGTGCCGCCCACCCAGGTGTGCTGCGGCCAGCCGGCCTACAATTCCGGCGACCGGGCCGATGCCGTCGCGGTGGCCAAGGACGTGGTGGCGGCCTTCGAGGGCTTCGAGCACATCGTCGTGCCGTCGGGCTCCTGCGCGGCGATGATCCGCGTGCACTATCCCAAGCTGCTGGGCGACGACCCGGTGTGGGGGCCGCGCGCCCACCGGGTGGCCAGCCGCACCCATGAGTTGGTGAGCTTCCTCACCGACGTGTGCGGCTTTGAGTCCGTCGCCGATGTGGGGGCCGCCGGCAGCGTGACCTATCACGACGGCTGCTCGGGCCTGCGCGAAATGGGCATCAAGCAGCAGCCGCGCAAGCTGCTGGCCAGCATCCCCGGCCTGGAGCTTAAGGAGATGCTGGATGCCGAGGTGTGCTGCGGCTTCGGCGGCACCTTCTGCGTCAAATACCCCGACATCTCCGGCGAGATGGCGCGCAAGAAGGCGGCCACCATCGCCGAAACCGGTGCCGACACCGTGCTGGCGGGCGATGTGAGCTGCCTGCTCAACATCGCCGGCAAGCTCAGCCGCGACGGTCACACGGTCAAGGCCCGCCATGTGGCCGAAGTGCTGGCCGGGATGACCGACACGCCGCCCATCGGCGCCGGCAGCAAGGAGTAGGCGATGCAGCCCACCAGTGCCGCCTTCAAGCAGCAAAGCCGGCAGGCCATCGCCAACCCGGTGCTGCAAAAGGCGTTGCAGAACATTCGCCCCGGCTTCCAGCAGAAGCGCGCCAAGGCGGTGGCAGCCCTGCCGGAATTCGACGCCCTGCGCGACCAGGCGCGCGACCTGAAGACCCACGTGCTGGCGCACCTCGACGTCTACTTGGAGCGCTTCGAGGCCAAGGTGCAGGAGTCGGGCGGCCAGGTGCACTGGGCGCGCACCGGGGCAGAGGCGTGCGACGCCGTGCTGGGCATCTGCCAGGCCGCCGGCGCCTCCCTGGTCACCAAGGGCAAGTCCATGGTGGCGGAGGAGATCGGCCTGAATTCCCGCCTGGAAGGGGCCGGGCTGACGGTGGTGGAAACCGACCTCGGCGAATACATCATCCAGCTTCGCCACGAGATGCCGAGCCACATCATCGCCCCGGCGCTGCACCTGACGAAGAAAGAGATCGCCGCTGCCTTCATGCAGGCCCATGTGGGGCTGCCGGAAGACCGGCCGCTCGACGAACCCCGCGCGCTGACCGACGAGGCGCGCGCCATGCTGCGCGAAAAGTTCCTCGGCGCCCAGGTAGGCATCACCGGTGCCAACCTGCTGATCGCCGAAACCGGGTCGACCATCATCGTCACCAACGAAGGCAACGGCGACCTCACCCAGAACCTGCCGGGCATCCACATCGTCGTCACCTCCATCGACAAGGTGGTGCCGACGCTGGAGGACGCATCCACCATCCTGCGCCTGCTGGCGCGCTCGGCCACCGGGCAGGAGTTCAGCGCCTACACCACGCTGTCCACCGGGCCGAAGCGGCGCGGCGACATGGACGGGCCGGACGAGTTCCATGTGGTGCTGGTGGACAACGGCCGCTCCTCGATCCTCGGCGGGCCGACCCAGGAGGTGCTGCGCTGCATCCGCTGCGGGGCGTGCATGAACCACTGCCCGGTCTATGCCGCGGTGGGCGGGCATGCCTATGGCTGGGTGGTGCCGGGGCCGATCGGTGCCGCACTCGATCCCGGGATGATCGGGCTGGAGGAGGCCAAGCACCTGCCGCACGCCTCCAGCTTCTGCGGGCGCTGCGAGGAGGTTTGCCCGATGCGCATCCCGCTGCCCAAGATCATGCGCTACTGGCGCGAACAGACCTTCTCGCGAAAGCTCGACCCGGCGATGGCGCGCTACGGGCTGGGGGCCTGGGCGTGGCTGGCCCGGCGGCCGCGGCTCTACCACTGGGCCACGGGGATGGCCGCGCGCACCCTGAGCCTGTTCGCCGGCCGCCGGCGGCGCTTCAAATGGCTGCCGATGGCGCGCGGCTGGACCTCCCAGCGCGATCTGCCGGCGCCGGAAGGGCGCACCTTCCTTGCCCAGTGGCGGGCCGAAGAAAAGCGCCGGGCGCGGGCGGGTGCCCCATGAGCGAGGCGCGCAACGCCGTTCTGGGGGAAATCCGCCGCTCGCTCGGCCGGCCGGAAGTGGATCGCGAACGCGAGGCGGCGGCAGACGAACGCATCGCCGCCCATCCCCGCGGGCTGATCCCGGCGCGCACCGATCTGGGCCAGGAAGCCCGCGTGCGCCTGTTCGTCACCATGGCGGAACAGGTGGCCGCCACGGTCCAGCGGGTCGACACCATGGCCGATGTGCCGGCGGCCGTGGCCGACTATCTGGTGAACCTCAACCTGCCGCCGCGCCTGAAGGTGGCGCCCGATCCGCTGCTCGATCCCATCGACTGGTCGGCCAGGCCGGTGCTGGAAGTGGCGCGCGGCGGGGCAGCACCGGACGACGAGGTGGGCGTGGCCGCCGCCTTCGCCGGGGTGGCGGAAACCGGCACGCTGATGCTGGCGTCCGGCCCCGGGGCGCCGACGCGGCTGAACTTCCTGCCCGATACCCATGTGGTGGTGCTGCGCACCGCCGGCATCGTCGGCCCCTACGAGGAAGCGTGGGACCGGCTGCGCGGGATGGGCGGCATGCCGCGCACGGTCAACATGATCAC
>JAGQRL010000116.1:0-227 GCA_020425485.1 Rhodospirillaceae bacterium | reverse complement strand
AGCTCGGCGCCCACGGCCCGCGGCGTCTGCACATCGTCCTGGTCGATCAAGCGGATGGGTGAGCCATGGCGCGGCGCCCCCACCGGCCGACCCGCGAGGACCTGGAAACCTGGCAGCGGGCAACCCGCGATGTGCAGCCGCTGAGGCCGCAGGTCCCGCGCCCGCCCGACCCCGCACCGCCGCCCGCAGCCGAAACCGCCCCCAGGGAGCCAGCACCGGAACGGCCG
>JAGQRL010000115.1:2415-18748 GCA_020425485.1 Rhodospirillaceae bacterium | reverse complement strand
TGCCCAGGCGGCCCATGGGCTGGCGGGCGATGAAGTCCCGCTTCGCCTGTTCCGGGTCGGGCGAGGCGCGCACCCGGTCTTCCCAGGAGGGCGTGTGCACGGTGCCGGGGCAGACGGCATTGCAGCGGATCTGCCGGTCCACGAAGTCCCTGGCCACCGACCGGGTGAGGCCGACGATGGCCGCCTTGGTGGCGCTGTAGACGAAGCGGTTCGGCACCCCGGTGATGGCCCCGGCCACCGAGGCCATGTTGATGATGCTGCCGTGGCCCTGGGCCAGCATGGCGGGCAGGAAGGCGCGGATCGTCCGGTACATGGACGTGACGTTGAGGGTGTTGGAGCGTTCCCAGGCGGCTTCGTCGCAGGCCAGGATCGAGCCGTCATCGACGAAGCCGGCGCAGTTCACCAGCACGTCGATGGCCCCCAGCTCCTCGGCGAGCTGGGCGATGGCGGCGGTGTCGGTGACATCCAGGCGGCCGGGGGTGAGCGTGCCCGGCATGCCGGCCACGGAGGCCGCCAGGCTTTCCACCGCGGCGAGATCGATATCGGTTGCCCGCACCGTCGCCCCTTCGCGGGCGAAGGCGGCGGCGATGGCGCGCCCGATGCCGGCGCCCGCCGCGGTTACCAGCGCCGTTTTGCCGGCCAGGCGCCCGGTGGCTCCTGTCGTTGCCGGCTCTGCATCAGGCACCATCCGGTCCATGCGACTGCCCTTTCCTCAAGACGGGGCCACCGGCACCGCTGAGCCGGTGCGGTGGCCCCACGCAACGCGTCCTACAGGCTGGAGCGATTGCCAACCGGCAGGCCGTGCTTGCGCATCAGTTCCAGATAGTCTTCGCGCGGCGGCAGGAAGATATCGATGCCGCGGAAGCCCGTGGTGGTGCGCCCGCCATGGGGCACGTTGGAGGGATGGATGCACACGTCGCCCGCCTGCATCAAGAAGTGCTCGTCGCCGCACACATGTTCCTCGCTGCCTTCCAGGATGATGAGGATCTGTTCGGCTTCGTGGTGGTGCAGCGGGAAGGTGGCGCCCGGCGGATTGTTGATGAAGCTCAGCAGCGCCCGGTCGCTGGCGATGAAGTGGGTGCGCGATTCCGGGGTCAGGTTGACCAGCGGCACCTCTTCGATGGTGTAGACGTATTTGGACTTCTCCACGCGGGTGAACCGGTCGAAATCGATCGCCTCGTTGCCATAGGCCGGCTGGGTGGTCATCGCTTGCGTTTCCTTCACTGGGTGGTGGTGCACCGGCTCGCGGTGCACGGGGTGGGCCTAGCCAGGGGCTGCTCTGGACCTCAGAACAGCTTGAACTTGCCGTCGAATTCCGGCTGGACGTGAACGACCGAGAAGACGCGGTCCGCCTCCTCGCGCACCGCCGCCATCATCCACACGAAGGCGATCCGGGTGCCGGGGGCGGCCACGTTGGTGTGGTAGCCGTTCTTGATCGACACCGCGTCGCCGGTGCGCACCGGTGTCGTCATCGCCATGTCGTGGAAGTTCACGTAGTTGAGGTGCAGGCCGAACTGGGGTTCGGGCATCTCCACGTAGAGGTAGATCTCTTCCTTCTCCACGGCGTGCTCATGGGGCGGCCAGCTCGTCCAGTTGCCGTCCTCGCTGAAGGTCACGCCGCACATCACGCGCGCGGCCGGCACGTTCTCGCCGATGACGATGTTGAGGGTGCGGGCGTAGGGCGGGAAACCGGCCTTCTTCGACAGCTCGGAGGCCTGGACATCGGCAAAGCGCACCAGGGCCACCGGGTAGCTCTTGGTCGCCGGGGCGGCCACTTCGCAGACATCGAAGCCGCCGGTGGAGGCCACCTCCACGGCGGTTTCCCGCGGCACGTAGAGGGCATCGTACTTGCCGAGCGTATAGGTTTCGCCGGCAGCCGCGATGGTGCCGCTGCCGCCCAGGCAGAACAGCGCCATTTCCTCCTCGCCGGTGTTGAAGGCGATGGGGGCGCTGTCCGGCACGATGCGGCCGTAGCGCAGGAACTCCATGTCGCTGTTGGTCTCGTCGATGATGCGGCGGCGGCCGGTGCCTTCGTGGGTGGCACGGTAGACGCTGCACAGGTCGCCGTTGTCTCTGGGGGCGAACAATCCGTCCATGGTTCCGGTCCTCCGGACTAGCGGGTCAGGGTCAGGCCGACAGCCAGCCGCCATCCACGAACAGCACCTGCCCGGTCACGTAGTCCGAGGCGTCGGATGCCAGGAAGACGGCGGCGCCGGCCAGTTCTTCGGGCCGTGCCCAGCGGCCGAGCGGGATACGGCCGGTGATTTCTGCATAGCGAGTGGGGTCGTCGCGCAAGGCGCCGGTCATCTCGGTTTCCACCCAACCGGGGCCGATGGCGTTGACCAGGATGTTGTACTTGGCCAGGTCGTTGCACATGGCGCGCGTTACCTGGGTCAGCGCCGCCTTGGTGGCGGCATAGGCCACCACGTTCTTGCCGCCCTGCACGGCGATGAGCGAGGAGGTGTTGACGATCTTGCCCTTGCGGCCTTGGGCGATCATCACGCGGGCCACCATCTGCGACAGGTAGAAGGGGCCGCTCAGGTTCACCTGGATCACGTGCTCCCACGCCGCCCTGGGGAAGTCCTGGGCCGGGGCGCGGTGGATGGTGCCGGCGTTGTTGAACAGGAAGTCGATGTGGCCGAAGCGGTCCACGGTGGCATCCACCAGGGCCTGCAGGGCTTCGGTGTCGGCCACGTCGACGCTGTGGGCCACGGCGCAGCCGGGCGCGTTGGAGTTGATGGAGGCCGCGACCTCCTCCAGCCGGGCCAGATCGCGCCCGGCGATCACCACGTTGGCGCCGGCTTCGGCGAGCCCGCGGGCGATCGCCTTGCCGATCCCCGAACCGCCGCCGGTGACGATGCCGGTGCGGCCGTCCAGGCGGAACGCGTCGAGTATCATGATGCCCTCCTCTTGCGCGCCGGCTCCGCCAGGGGGGCGAGCGGCGCACTGTCCGAGGGTCCGGCCACCGGGGTCTCCGCGGCCGCGGGGTCTGGGCCCTTGTCCAAATTGGGGTGCGGATTGGGATGCGGTTGGGGAACCTGCCGGGGGCTGCCGGCCCGGTATTGCCGCGCCAGGTTGCAGGCGTTGCGCAGGCTGTAGATGGCCATGATCGCGCCGGACAGCGGCATGCAGACGTACCAAAGCTCGCGCGGCCAATCGAGGATCGGCGAGGTGCCGCCGGCGCGCATCAGCAGGTTCCAGGTGTAGTAGGTGAACAGTGCGACGAACACGAAGGCGATGGCCTCCACCATGATCCGCATGGCCGGGCCGAGCGGCGTGACATCCAGGCGGAGCAGGATGGAATCGATGCGGAAATGGTCGTTGGCGCGCCACAGGGCGGCGGCCCCGACGAACACCATCCAGGCGAACAGCAGCTCGATCACCTCGCTCGACCAGCTCAGGGTGGCGACCGGCAGGAAGCGGATCAGCACCATGCCCAGGAGGATGAGGAACAGGCCGCTGATGCAGGCCAGGCAGATGGCGCGCATGGCGAAGGCGAGAACGCCGTCCACCACCCGCCACAGCTTCGCCAGCGTGTTCATTGCGCCGGCCCCTGCATCAGCATGTCGGGCAGCCAACGGGTAAGCTCGGGGATGTAGGCGATCAGCAGCAGCACCACGAAGATGCCGAGCAGGTAGGGCCACAGCTCGCGGCTGAGCCGGCCCACCGGCACTTCGGAGATGGCGGCGACGGCATACAGGCACATGCCCACCGGCGGCGTGAGCAGCCCGATCATCGAGCACAGGATCATCACCAGGCCGAACTGCACCGGGTCGATGCCGTACTGGTCGATCAGCGGCATGAACACCGGGATGGTGATCAGCAGCACCGCGATGCCTTCCAGGAAGCAGCCCAGCGCGATCAGCACGCCGATGATGATGGCCATCAGCACCACCGGGGATTCGGTGAGCATGGTGAGCCCGGTGATGATCTGCTCGGGGATGCGCTGCTGGATCATCATCCAGCCGAAGAAGCCGGCCGCAGCGATGATGAAGAGGATCTTCACGCTCTGGATGACCGTCTGCCAGAGCACCTCCGGCAGGTCGCGCACGCTGATCTCGCGGTGGATCACCATGCCCAGCAGCAGGGCGTAGAGCGAGGCCACCACCGCCGCTTCGGTGGGCGTGAACCAGCCGCTGAGGATGCCGCCGATGACGATCACCGGCATCAGCAGGGCCAGGAAGGCGCGGCGGAAGGTGAAGAACAGCAGCGCCAGGGTCGGCATGGTGCCGCACGGGTAGTTGCGCCGCTTGGACACGAAGTACACGGCCACCATCAGGGCCACGCCCATCAGCGCGCCGGGCACGAACCCCGCCAGGAACAGCGAGGAAATGGAAACGCCGGTGATGCTGCCGTAGATCACCAGCGGGATCGACGGCGGCACCACCGGACCGATGGTGGAGGAGGCGGCGGTGATGGCGGCGCTGAACTCACGGTCGTAGCCGTGCTTGGTCATCGCCTCCATCTCCACCAGCCCAAGCCCGGCGGCATCGGCGACGGCGGCCCCGGACATGCCGGAGAAGATCATGCTGGACACCACGTTCACGTGGCCCAGCCCGCCGCGCATATGACCCACCAGGGCCTGGGCGAAGGCGAAGATGCGGTGGGTGATCCCGCCGGTGTTCATCAGGTTCCCGGCCAGGATGAAGAACGGGATGGCGAGCAGCGTGAAGCCCGTGGTCGACGAGTACATCCGCTGTGCCATCACCAGCATCATGCGGGTTTCATCGAGGGCCACGAAGGTTCCCGCTGCGACGAGCGCCAAGGTCATGGCGATCGGCACGCCCAGCAGGATGAGCGCGAACACCGCACTCGTGATCGCCAGTGCCAACATCGTCCCGTCCCCATCCTGGCCGTAGAACCGGCCGGGTGAGAGGCTATTGCCGCTCTGCCTCAACCATCTCCAGGAACCGGTCGACGGTGTCCTGGCCGAGGTACTCGGCGATGCGGTCGTAGGCCGGCTGCATCACCGCGCGGAAGGCCGCGGGGTCGGGGTAGGTCACTTCCATGCCGCCTTCGGTCTGCAGGCGGTCAATCAGGTCGGCCTCGGCTGCCAGGTTGGCTTCGCGGAACATGCCGGCCGCCCGCACGCTTTCCTCGCGCAGGATGGTCTGCTGTTCCGGCGTCAACTGGTTCCAGGCGTCCAGGTTGATGACGTGCACCATGGAGTTGTAGACGTGGCGCGTCATCGCCAGGTAGGGCTGCACTTCATACAGGTTGAAGTGGTAGATCACCGCCAGCGGGTTTTCCTGGCCGTCCACCACGCCCTGGCGCAGGGCCATCGGCAGCTCGGGGAAGGCGATCTGCTCAACCGTGGCACCGGCCGCTTCCATGGCCGCCTGGAGCTGGATTTCCGGCGGGGTCCGCATGCGCAGGCCTTCCATGTCGGCAGGCACGTTCACCGGGCGCACGCTGTTGGTGACGTTGCGGAACCCCCATTCCCAGTTGGCCAGGAAGACGAGGTTCTGATCTTCCAGCAGCGGCGTGGTCCATTCGGCGAACGGGCCGTCGATCACCCGCCAGGCGTGTTCGTAGTCGTCGAACACGAACGGCATCATCACCGCGCCGAACTCGCGCACATAGGTTTGCAGGCCGCCCTGGGTCGGCACCGTCATGTCGATCAGGCCCAGCGTTACCTGCTCAAGCTGTTCGGGCGGGGAGCCCAGCTCGTTGTTGGGATAGATGGCGATGGTGACTTCGCCGTTGGTCCGTTCGGCGACGGCCTCGGCAAACTGGACGGCGGCGAGGTGGGCGGGATGGTCCACCGCAGCATAGTGGGCAAAGCGCAGTTCGATGGCTTCCGCGCTGGTGGCACCCACCAGCACCGATGCGGCCGCGCCCGCCAGCAGTCCGAGCGAAAGTGGCTTCATCTCAAGTCTCCTTGGGTCCGTGGTTTCCTCAGTCGCCCACGCAACGTCGTCTGGCGTTGTCGTGTGCCTTCTCCCCAAACCTCCGAGATGCGGCGGTTCACCCGCCGTCATTCGGCTGCTGGGAATTCCATATTTGGAATCTCGTTTTGTTACTGAAACGATAACGCCGATCGGCAACCGTGTCAATTGAACGGGTTGCAGGCTTGTCTCCAATGACGCGAATGGCTCGCGCGCCGGGGCGCAAGCCGACAGGCGGACGGGTGCTGAAGTCCGGAAGGGACCTCAAGCCGGGCCGGGCGGACCGGATCCGATAGGAGGGGGGAGGGGGTGCGGCCTAGCTGGCCCCGGCCGCAGCGATCAGGGCGCCGTGGGTGCGTCCGTCGCCGGCCACGCGGCTGCCGGCTCGTCGCCATCGCCATCCGCCGCCAGCCGGGAAGGGTCGGCCTCCCCGGAGATGCGCGCGGCACACGCCCGCACCACCTGCACCAGCGCGTCGAGCCCGCCCTCCGCGGCGATATAGGTGGGGAAGGTGGTGGAGATGGCGCCGATCACCGCTTCGCCGAAGCCGGTGATGGGGGCGGCCACGCACATCAGCCCGCGGGTGATTTCCTCGCGATCCAGCGCATAGCCCTGCTCGCGCACCTTGGCCAGTTCGGCCACCAGGCGGGTGCGCGAGGTGATGGTGTTTTCCGTCATCGGCTTCATGCGGCCGGCGACGATGGAGTGCAGCACCTCCGGCGGCACATGGGCCAGCAGGATCTTGCCCATGGCCGTGCAGTGCAGCGGGAAGCGCTTGCCGATTTCCGAGAACAGCTTGATGCCGTAGCCGGCCGACTCGATCTTGTCGACATACACGCCTTCCGCCCCGTCGCGGACGCTGAGGTGGCAGGGGTGGCCGATCGACTGGTGGAGCGCCTTCAGGTGCGGGTGGGCGTGCACGCGCAGGTCGAAATGTGCGGTCACCGCAGCACCCAGGCTGGCCAGTTTCAGGCTGCCGCGATAGCGCCCCATCTCCGGGTCGAAGGACAGCAGGCCGAGGGTGACCATCTCCTTCAGCAGCCGGTGGGCAGAGGCCCGCGGCACCCCGGTGCGGGCCACGATATCGGTGAAGGTGGCACCGCTATCCTGTTGCCCCACAACGGTTTCCAGAATGGCCAAGCCGTAGGCCAAGGCGCTCATGTTCGTGCCCTTCCAATGCACCGGCGCATCGGCCGCCGCGGAGTGCCCGGAGGTGCCGCGGCCGGCCGACCCGGTCGCCGGGTCGTCTCACTCAGCTCCAGGGTCCCACAACTGTAGGGCATTTCGGCGAAATTGCGCAGCGCTGCACAGTGAAGCGCCCGGCGGGGGCCGGGGAAACGGCGCCGCAGTCTGGGCGACCGGACCCTCTAGATGGGGCAGGCCGATGCCCCGCGCCGTTCGGCACTTTGCTTGTAGGCCCAGCGGCGGATGCGCTGGACGCTGCCCAGTGGGCGGTGGCAGGCGAGCCCGTTCCAGGGGCTGAAGGCAAGCCCTTCCACCGCCTGGGCGTTGGCGGCGAAATCCTCGGCACTGGCAACCTGGTGGAGCCGCAGGGTGCCGAGCGGAAGGAAGGGGGAGGCGGCCCGATCCCAGCAGACGGTCAGGTCCTCCACCGGCGTCGTTGCGTCGTCGATGAACAGCTGCACGCGCAACTCCCACTCCAGCGGGCCGGCCAGGAGATGGCGGAGAAGGTTCTTTGAAAGGGCGTCCTTGCCGGGCCGCACATGCTTCGTTCTGCCCACCGACAGCGGCACAAAGCAGATCTTGGCCGGCACATCGCCAAAGGAAATCGGCGCCATGCCGAAATAGGCGGACGACGGCAGCGACTTCCGCCCTTCGCGGGCAATCTTCAAGAAGCCGGCGCCGATCCGGAGTCCACCTGAGAGACCTGTGTATTTCCACACCTGAAATGATGATGCAAAGAACGACGGCGCCAGGAGCGACATATTGGCAAACTGCTGGCCATCGCGGATCGAATGCAGGTCGTTACTGATGGCAAGCAGGTCCTGTACCCCGGAGGGGGTGCCGGGCAGCGGATCGCCAGCAACGCCGAGCAGCTTCACGGCGATCCCGCGGGTATCCGGCACATGGTCCGGCCGGGCGAAGCATTGGCCGCTGGAGAAGCGGATATAGGCATCCAGGCTCCCGTCGGCCGCACCGATACCGACCCGCAGTTCGGGCGGCCGGTTTTCCGCCGGCGTAAAGGTGGCACGCGCACCCGCTATGGTCTTGGTATGGAAGGCGCGGCGGATCTCGCCGCCGCACTTCTCCGCGGCCACCTTGGCATGGAATGTGTCCATCCGGTCCAGGTACCAGCGGGTGAACTCCTCCTCGTTGGGCGGCGCCGTCTCATTGGGGCTCAAGTCGTCCATGATGGGCCTCCTCCGGCCAGCCGCTCTAGCAGCGCCACCTGCTGGGTACCCGGAGGTGGCGGAAATTGTGCGGGAAGGTCGGTTGCCGGCAGGGCGCCGGCGGCAGGTTGAGGCGCCGCCGCCTGACCGCATCCTGCAATCCCAGCGTGCCCTGGCGCATCGACCAGCGGTGGTTCCAGCGAAAGAGCGGCCGCAGCGCCCGCAGGCGCACCAGCGGCTGAATGAACGGATGCCGCACATCGACCAGCCAGCGCGCGGTGACGGTCACCCGGTCCCCGTCCTCCATCGCATGGATGTGCATGACGCCGTCGAAATCCCCGCGGGTTTCGAAAACGAACCGGTCCCTCTCGAACGTCACGACCGTCGCCCGGAACTGGAACGCGTGGGGAAAGAACCCCTTGGCGAAGCACTTCATGACGAAGCCTGCGTGGGTGCGCGGCGCTGGGCTGAGCGGCTCGGCGCAGAGGATCGAGGACGACCACCAGGTGCGAATGCCCAACGGATCCTGGAGGATCTCGTGGATCTCATTGAGTGTCGCGGCGATCTGTACGGAGATGGACACATCGAACGGCGTCGCCTTGAGGCTCCGCCGGGGCACCTCGTCGATGGCGCGGGTAAGGTCCGACATGGCCGGCGTCCAGGCTGTTTCGGTTCGTCGGCGACAGGAATGCAACCATGGATAGCAGGGCGGCCGGCCTCACCGGGGCCACCGGACTCCAAGATTGCGTACGCGAGGCGAGCGAAGCAGAGGCAGGTATGCTGGCTTGAAGGCGCCGCAGAGACAACTTGCCGTATATCGGCGATCCATCATGAAGTCCAGTCACCTTATTAACAATACATTTCCAATCGATATGATCGGCCGCTATGCTCGCAGCCTCCCTCCGGCGTCCCCTATTTGTCGCTGCGGAGCCGACCCATGGCCGTCCCGCTCCTTGAACTTGCCGGCGTGCACAAGCGGTTCGACGGTGGTCGCATCACCGCGGCCGACGGCGTGGACCTGTCGGTGGCCGCAAAGGAAGCCGTCGCCATTGTCGGGCCGTCGGGCAGCGGCAAGACCACGCTGATGAACCTGGCCACGGGGCTCGACCTGCCGGACGCCGGCTCCGTCCAGTTCGAGGGCGAGGCGGTGGGCTCGGCCGGCCGCTGGACCCTCCTGCGGCGCTCCCGCATCGGCATCGTTTTCCAGGCCTTCCACCTGATCGGGGCGCTGACGGCGCGCGAGAACGTGGAGATGCCCCTGGTGGGGGCGGGCCTGCCGGCGCGCCAGCGCCGTAGCCGGGCGCTCGCCAGCCTCGACCGCGTCAACCTGGGCCACCGCGCCGATCATCTGCCCGCCACCCTCTCCGGTGGCGAGCGCCAGCGCGTGGCCATCGCCCGGGCCATCGCCACCGAACCCTCCCTGCTGGTGGCCGACGAGCCCACCGGCAGCCTGGATTCCGCGGCGTCGGAGCACGTCGTCGACCTGCTGCTGGACCTGGTGCGCACGTCGGGAGCCGCCCTGCTGGTGGTAACCCACGATGCCGGCGTGGCGGAGCGCATGGACCGGGTGGTGCGCCTGGTCGATGGCCGCGTCGTCGGTTCGGAGACTGCGGCGGCATGATCGGCTTGGTGTACCGCGCCCTGCGGCGCCGGCGCCTGCGCACCCTGCTGACGTTTCTGGGCATCGCCGTCGCCGTGGTGGCGTTCACCGCCATCTCCGGCCTCTCGCGCGGTTTCGTGGCCACCTGGGAGCAGGCCCATGAGGAGCAGGGAACCGACCTGGTGGGCTTCGAGGTCGGCCTGTTCGACCTGATGGCGAGCCGGCTGCCGGCGGAGCTGGAGGGGGAGATCCGCGCGGTGCCCGGCGTGGCCAATGCCAGCGGCGTGCTCACCCGCGTTCTCGCCATTGCCGAAAGCGGCAACCGCCTCGTGGTCAACGGCGCTGCCCTCGGCGGTTTCTACTGGGGTGGCGTGCCCCTGGCGGCGGGGGCGCTGCCGGCCGCCGGTGCCGATCCGCCCGGCATGGTGCTGGGCGAACGGGCGGCCGAAGCGCTCGGTCTCGGCGTCGGCGACCGCGTGAGCCTGCTCGGCCAACCCGTTGAGATCACGGGAATCTCATCGTTCCGCTCGGCGCTGAACGCGTTCTCCGCCACCATGGCCCTGGC
This sequence comes from Rhodospirillaceae bacterium, assembly GCA_020425485.1. Taxonomy (GTDB): domain Bacteria; phylum Pseudomonadota; class Alphaproteobacteria; order DSM-16000; family Inquilinaceae; genus JACKIH01. The sequence continues at coordinate 8,344 of JAGQRL010000115.1, read as the reverse complement.
CGATCTGCAACAGCTCGCCACCCGCCCGGGCTCGGTGACCTATTTCGCCGTGGATCTGGAACATGCCGGTGCCGCCGAAGCCGACGCGATGGCCGAAGCGCTGTCCGCCCGCTTTCCCCAGATCGCCTTTTCCACCGGCGAAAGTGCCGCCCGCGACCATGGCGCCAGCGAGCTGGTGCAGCTTGTCGCCCGCATCCTGTCGCTGTTCAGCCTCGGCATCGGCCTGCTGGTGGTGGTGAACACCATGGCCATGTCGGTGGCCGAACGGCGCGGCGAGTTCGCCCTGCTGAAGGCGCTGGGCTGGGGGTCGGGGCGCATCGGCCTGCTGGTGGCGGGGGAGGCCACGGTGCTGGCGACTGCCGGTGCGGTGGCGGGTACCGTCGGCGGCATCGCCTTCGTGACGGCCCTGGCGCAGGTGCCCGATGTGGCACCGTTCGTCCAGCCAGTGTTCGCCCCGCTGCACGATGGGCTGACGGCGCTGGTGATCGCCGCGGTCGGCGGTGTGCTGGGGCTGCTGCCCGCCCGCCAGGTGATGGGCAGGGCGCCGGCGGCCCTGCTGGGCGAGGGGTAGGGGCCATGCTTGCGCTTGCCTTCGGCCAGCTCCTGCGGCGGCGCGTACGCACCGGGCTTACCGCCGGCGGCGTGTTCATCGCCATTGCCGGCCTGGTGGGCCTGACGACGCTGGTGAATGGCGCGCAGCACGCCTGGGGCGACGGGCTGGGGCGCTTCGGTGCGGATATCCTGGTCTACGAATGGGGGGCGCTCGACCCCTACAACGGCTCGCTGCCGGCGGAAATGGCACCGCAGATCGCGGGCATCGACGACGTGGCCGGCGTGCATCCCGTGATCATGCGCCTGGCCACCTTCCAGCCCGGCGATGCCCAGACCGTGCTGGTTGGCCATGCCGCCGATGCGCCGCTGTGGCAGGACATGCACCTGATCAGCGGTGCAGCCCCCGGTGCGGCGGACCGGTGGGGGGCGGTGCTGGGCGCCGCCCTGGCGCGGGCGGCGGAGGCCGAGGCCGGCGGCACCGTTTCGGTGCTGTTCCACGATCTCACCGTCACCGGCGTGGTGGAAACCGGCAGCCAGCTCGGCGACCATGCCGTGCATGTGCTGCTCGCCGACGCAGCGGAGCTGCTGTTCCTTGGCGACGCCGTGTCCTTCTTCGCCGTCACGGTGGAGGCGGGTGCCGATCCGCAGCGCGTGGCGGAGGGCATCTCCGCGGCGATCACGCGCGTCACCGCAGCGCCGCGCAGCGATGTCGTGTCCGGCCATCAGTTGATGGCGCTGCTGCAGGCGCTGTCGTGGAGCGTGTCCTTCGTCGCCCTGCTCACCGGCGTGGCGCTGGTGGCCACCACCATGATGATGAGCGTGACGGAGCGGCGGCCCGACCTGGCGCTGCTGAAGTGCCTGGGCTGGAGCCACCGCCGGGTGGTCGGGCTGGTGCTGCTGGAAGCGGTGGTCATCGGCGGCATCGCCGGGGCGGCCGGCACCGCCGCTGGCTTTGCCGCGGCATCGGCCATCGGCTCGCTGGACAGCGTGGCCACCTTCATCGATCCGCAGCCGACCTTCGGCGTGGGGGTGACCGGGCTGGCGGCAGCGCTGGTGACCTGCCTGGCCGGTGGTGTGCTGCCGGCCTTGACGGCGCTGGGCATCCGCCCGGCTGCGGTGATCGCCCAGCGACGGCTGTAGCTAGTCTGGCGTGCTGAGGCGGACCGTCTGCTCCGCCAGCGCGTCGGTCAGCGGGGCCAGCCCGCCGGAGCCGCCGGCCAGCACCGCGGCGAACTCATCGCGCTGGTTCACCACCAGCGAGGCACCGTCCACCAGGATGTCGACGATCGCCGGCCCGGCGTCGCCGAGGCGCACGCGCCACTGCACCACCCGCGTCGGCGCCCCGGGGGAGGCGAGCCGGGTGGCCACCAGGATGTCGCCATCGTCGATCGGCCGGGTGCCGAGCACGGTGGCGGTCTCGCCGGTATAGGCGTCCATCCGGCGGGCGATGGAGGCATTGAGGTAGCGGCCATAGGCCACCAGATAGGCCGCCTGCGCCGCCTCGTCGGCCGCCTGCCAGGCGGGGCCGGCCGCGTAGCGGGCGATGGTGCGCCAGCCGATGGCCGCCTCCACCGCTGCCGCCGTGCGGTCGATGCGGGCCGCCAGTTCCGGTTCCTGCCGGGCGATCTGCTCCAGGGCCGCGACAAAGCCGGCAACATGGGCCGACGCCGCTTCGTCCGGCGCGTCCTGTGCCCTGGATGGGCCGGCCAACAGGGTGATGGCGGCCAGGGCGAGGAGGGCGATGAGCGGCCGCGTGCGCGAGCCGGCCTCTGCGGATAGGGGCAGTCCTTTCGCCATGGCGTCCTGCATTTGCCTGGGGATCTGAAAGAAAGCAGACCGCGACCGCCGCCGGGTCAGCCAGCCTCTCCACTCCCTCCGCAGAGTGCAAGGGCGTTCGCGCGACGCCGGCCGGGCAGGCGGGTTAGGGGCAGGGGCGAGGCTGGGCCCGGCAGCGCTTCACCCTTGCGGCTTGGGCAATTGTCCTCCGGCCCGACTGGAGTCATCTTTAAGTTGCCGTGGCGCTCCTGCCACACGAATTTGGGAGCGAGCGGGACCATGTCGGTCAACATCACCTGTTGGCGACTTGAGGACAGACGGGGCATCGCCGCCAGATCCAGGCGCCCCGGCATCGTGCTGCGCGACCGGGCGGCGGAAGACGTCAACGCCATCGTTCTCCACCAGACCTCCGACCACACCCTGTTGGAAGAACAGCACCTGCGGCCGATGGAACGCACGCCGCACCTGCTGCACCACGTGGACAACATCCGCGCCAACTTCGTGGTGCGGCTGGATGGCGTGATCTTCTACACCCACGATGTGGAAGTGGCCGTGCAGAGTGCGGGCGGGTTTGCCCGCTCCGGCATCGACATCGAGTTCGCCTGCAACCTGCCGCACACGCGCCAACCGCCGAGCGATCCGGCACAGCGGCTGACGGTGGACGCCATCCTCGCCGGGCGGCGGCTGATCCGCGCGCTGTGGGCCCGCATGCGCTGGCTCCAGTACATCCACCCCCATGGCCAGGTGCAGGCAGCCCTGATGGACGGCAGGGCCTGCGGCGGGGACACCGGCGTGCCGTGCGGCAAGCTCGATAGCTGTCCGGGGCCGGATATCTGGGTGAATGTCGGTGCCTGGGCGGTGCGCGAACTGCACCTGCTCACCACGCCGGTGGGGCGGTTCCAGAACAACGGCATCAGCGAGCTGATGGCCAACCGCGCCTACACCCAGGACCTCGGGTTCCTGGACGAGCGCACCGTGCACCACGCCCGTGTCTGCCCGCCCTGGTAGGCCGCTCCGGTCGGCCCCCCCTGGTCGGCCAGATCTGCGTGTTTCCGGCGCCGCCATATCCGTCGCCCGGCACCCCCCGATCGTCTTGGCGGAGGAGCGAACACTGCACTAACATTGGATCCTGGCCACTTGTCCGGGAGCACTATCGCCGCGCGAGAAACTGTAGATGGATCAATCCAAAGCTGAGCTTGCGGCCGGCTTTACTTCGGAACAGGCAGACATAGGGGCAGACTTACGCCCCGTCCACAGGGGTGCGTACATGAGCGGCAATTGGATCGACCGGTTTGAAGGATTGCGGCAACTCCCGGCCGACATCCGCGCGCAGCTCGTGGGGCGGTCCGCGATTATCCGCGCGGAAGCGGGGGCGAAGATCTTCGGGCCGGGCCGCTCGCCCGACAATCTGCTGCTGCTGCTCGACGGCACCGTGCGGGTGTTCCAGACCTCCGAAAGCGGCCGGGAGATCGTGCTCTACCGCGTGGAAGCCGGCCAAAGCTGCGTGCTCACCACCGCCTGCATGCTGGCGCACGAGGACTATTCCGCCGAAGGGATCGCCGAGACCGCGGTGGAGGCCGTCGCCATTCCGCGCGCGGTGTTCGACGACCTGGTGGCCCGCGCCCCGGTGTTCCGCCAGTTCGTCTTCATGGCCTATTCCAAGCGCATCACCGACCTGTTCCGGGTGATCGACGACGTGGCGTTCGGGCGGATCGACGTGCGCCTGGCACAACGGCTGGTGGCACGGGCCGGCGGGGCGGAAGAGGTGCGGGCGACGCACCAGCAGCTTGCCGCCGAGCTGGGCTCGGTGCGCGAGGTGATTTCCCGCCAGCTCCAGGAATTCCAGCGCCGCGGCTGGATCGCTCTCAGCCGCGGCGAGATCCGCATCACCGACCGCGCGGCCCTGGAGGCCACCGCTTCGGCATAGCGCCGATCAGCCGCCACCAGATCGTTAGATCCAAGTGGAAACTGGCGCCTTTTCCTGGCGCCAGGCAGCCTTGACGCGTCGCCTCCCCCGGCTCTGTGACAACGTCACAGACATTCTCCACAGGAGCTGAGAACAAGGGCCAGCTTTTGTCTGGAGGCAAGCCATGACCGTCAATGTTGGACTGATCGACCGCATCTTCCGCGCAGTTCTGGGCGTTGTCCTGCTCTACCTCGCCTTCGGCAGCGGCATGGCCGTTTTCGAGGGCGGCTGGCCCAAATACGTCGCCGCGGCGGTGGGCGTGGTCATGCTGGCGACCGCCCTGATGCGCATCTGCCCGCTCTACAGCCTGATCGGGGTCCGCACCTGCCGGGTGCGGTGAGCGGGCTCATCGGCAACCCGCCGATCGGCCAAGCAGCAACCAACGCTTTCAAAGACCAAAAAGGGATCCGGGAGGACCAATGACCTATCCTGTCGACATGACCACCAAGCCCGAGGTGACGGGCCACTTCGACGAGGCGACCAACACGATCAGCTATATCGTCAAGGACCCGGCATCGACTGCCTGCGCGATCGTCGATAGCGTGCTCGACATCAACTATGCCGCCGGGCGGATTACCTACAGCCATGCCGACACCCTGATCGACGAGGTCCGCTCCCGCGGGCTCGACCTGCAGTGGATCATCGAAACCCACGTGCATGCCGATCACCTGTCGGCCGCCCCCTACATTCAGCAGAAGCTGGGCGGCAAGATCGGCGTCGGCGACCAGATCATCACGGTGCAGGAGACCTTCGGGAAGATCTTCAACGAAGGCACGGAGTTCCAGCGCGACGGTTCGCAGTTCGATGCGCTGTTCAAGGACGGCGACACCTACCGGGTGGGCGAGATGGTGTGCTTCGCCATCCACACGCCCGGCCACACGCCGGCCTGCATGGTGCACGGGATGGGCAATGCCGCGTTCGTTGGCGACACCCTGTTCATGCCCGATGGCGGCTCCGCCCGTGCGGACTTCCCCGGCGGCGATGCCGGCACGCTTTATGACAGCATCCAGAAGGTGCTGAGCCTGCCGGACGAGATGCGCCTGTTCATGTGCCACGACTACGGCCCGAACGGCCGCGCCATCGCCTGGGAAACCAGCGTGGCGGAGGAAAAGGCCAACAACATCCATGTTGGCGGCGGCAAGACGCGCGCGGAGTTCATCAAGTTCCGCACCGAGCGGGATGCCCAGCTCGACGTGCCGAAGCTGATCATCCCGTCGCTCCAGGTGAACATGCGCGCCGGCGAGATTCCGACCGATGCCACCGGTCGGCCCATGCTCAAGGTCCCGGTCAACGGGCTTTGATCCCCCCCTCCCGAAACACAAGGAACTGTCTGATGGAAAGCCAAGCGGCCCCGGCCATGCCGGGCCTCAACAAGCCTGCGCCCGATTTCGAGGCGCCGACCAGCGCCGGCCCGCGCAAGCTGGCGGACTTCAAGGGAAGCTGGCTGGTGCTGTTCTCCCACCCGGCGGACTTCACGCCGGTGTGCACCACCGAATTCATGGGCTTTGCGCGCAAGCAGGCCGAGTTCGAAGCGCTGGGCTGCAAGCTGCTCGGCCTGTCGATCGACTCCACCTTCTCCCACATCGCCTGGGTGCGGAACATCAATGAGAAGTTCGGCGTCGATATCGGCTTCCC
>JAGQRL010000115.1:0-2340 GCA_020425485.1 Rhodospirillaceae bacterium | reverse complement strand
GCGGTGCGCGCGACCTTCGTGATCGATCCCGAAGGCGTGCTGCGGGCGATGGTCTACTACCCGATGAATGTCGGCCGCTCGATCGACGAGGTGCTGCGCCTGGTGACGGCGCTGAAGACCGCCGATAGCGCGGGCGTGGCCATGCCGGAAGGCTGGACCCCCGGCGATGCCGCCATCGTGCCGCCGCCGAAGACGGTGGAGGAAGCCAAGGCCCGCGAGTCCGAAGGCTTCGACTACACCGACTGGTACTTCTCGAAGAAGAAGATCGCCTGAACAGGCGCCGGTTCGGGCGGCCCTTGCGGCCGCCCGATCCATTCCATTGGGAGGACATGCCGTGGAGTTGAAAAGGATCACCGAGAAGCTCTCGGTCAGTCCGCAGATCGCCGTTGAGGATGTCGCGGCGATCAAGCAGGCCGGATTTCGCGCCATCATCTGCAACCGCCCGGATGGCGAGGCGAACGACCAGCCGACCCATGAGGAAATCGCCGCCGCGGCCCAGGCCGCGGGGCTGGAAATGCGTTACATGCCGGTCGTTTCCGGCATGGTGAAGGACGAGGACACCGACGCCTTCCGCGATGCCATGCGCGCGCTGCCCAAGCCGGTGCTGGCCTACTGCCGCAGCGGCACGCGCTGCGCCACCCTGTGGTCCCTCAGCCAGGCCCAGCAGTTGCCGATTGCCGACATTCTGGCGGCGACCAAGGCGGCCGGCTACGACATGAACGGCGTGGCCCGGCGCATCGCCAATGGCGGCCGCACGCCGACCGACCATGCCGACGCCAGCTTCGACGTGGTGATCGTCGGTGCCGGTGCCGCCGGCATCGCCGTTGCCGCCAGCCTGCGCAAGCGCAAGCCGGACCTGGAGGTAGCACTGATCGATCCCGCCGATATCCACTACTACCAGCCGGGCTGGACCATGGTGGGCGGCGGCATCTTCGAGGCGGCGGAAACGGTGCGCACCATGGGCAGCCTGATCCCCAAGGGCGTGCACTGGATCAAGACCGCCGTGGCCGCCTTCGAGCCGAAGGACAATGCCGTCATCCTCGATGGCTGCCGCGTCGTCCGCTATACCCGCATGATCGTCTGCCCCGGCCTCAAGCTCGACTGGCAGAAGGTGGAGGGGCTGGAAGAAACGCTCGGCCGCAACGGCGTGACCTCCAACTACCGCTACGACCTGGCACCCTATACCTGGCAGCTCGTGCAGAAGCTGAAGGCCGGCCGCGCCCTGTTCACCCAGCCGCCGATGCCGATCAAATGCGCCGGCGCGCCGCAGAAGGCGCTCTACCTCTCCGCCGACCACTGGTTCCGCAACAATGTGCTGGAGAAGATCGACATCCAGTTCATGAATGCCGGCGGCGTGCTGTTCGGCGTGAAGGACTTCGTGCCCGCGCTGGAAAGCTACATGCAGAAGTACCGCGCGAGTTTGAACTTCTTCCACAACCTGGTGGCCATCGACGGCCCGGCGAAGAAGGCGGTGTTCGAGGTGAGGAAGCCCGACGCGCCGGTGGAGCGGGTGGAGGCGGAGTTCGACATGATCCATGTCTGCCCACCGCAGACGGCACCGGACTTCATCCGCGTGTCGCCGCTGGCCGACGAAGCCGGCTGGGTGGATGTCGACCAGGCGACGCTGCGCCACAAGACCTTCGAGAACATCTGGTCGCTCGGCGATGCGATGAATGCCCCCAACGCCAAGACGGCGGCGGCAGCCCGCATGCAGGCGCCGGTGGTGGCCCAGAACATCGTCGCCGACATCAACGGGCATTCGCCGTCCGCCCAGTACGACGGCTACGGCTCCTGCCCGCTGACGGTGGAGCGCGGCAAGATCGTGCTGGCGGAGTTCGGCTATGGCGGCGCCTTGAAGCCGAGCCTGCCCAAGTTCCTGATCGACGGCACGCGCCCGAGCCATCTGGCCTGGGTGCTGAAGGAGAAGATGCTTCCGCCGATCTATTGGCGGGGCATGCTGCGGGGCAAGGAATGGCTGGCCACGCCTGAGCCGCTGGTCGCGCGCGAAGACGCCTGACGCGTCTTCTGTTCAGCCTGCACCGGCCCTCGCCCCCACCCGGCCACCCAATATTTTACAATGGCTTGGGCGGCCGGGAGGGGGCGAGGGCTGGAACCGAGCCGATGGCGGCAGAAGCCGCCCCCGGAGAGCGGCGGTTCAGCACCGCCGCCTCCCGCCATTCCAGAACCGTCCTGAAGACGCGAGGCGCGCCGCCGTGACCCCATCCATCCTTCGCCGCTACGTCCCCGTGTTCGACTGGGGCCGGCGCTACAACCGCGAGGCGCTGCAGAACGATCTGCTGGCCGCCGTGATCGTGACCATCATGCTGATCCCGCAGTCGC
>JAGQRL010000454.1:681-2033 GCA_020425485.1 Rhodospirillaceae bacterium | reverse complement strand
ATCTGCGGCATGCTGGTGCCGCGCGTGGCGGTGCCGGATGAGGTGCTGGTGCGCAAGGGCGAGCGGGGCGACTCCATGTTCTTCATCGCCTCGGGCGCCGTCGAGGTGGGCCTGCCCAACGACCCGGTGCGCCTGGGCCGCGGCGATTTCTTCGGCGAGTTGGCCATCATGACCGGGCGGCGCCGCAGCTCCACGGTAACGGCCATCGCCTATTGCAGCCTGCTGGTACTGTCCGGCCGCGACTTCCGGCGGTTTGCCAAGACCCAGCCGAAGCTGCGCGCGCGCATCGGCGCGGTGGCGGCCGAACGGCGCGGCTGGGCACCGACCCGCCTGCCGGGATCCCGCCCAACAAAGGACATGAAACGCGTCGACCCAAATGGTAGGAGCAGAGGCGAAACCTAGCCGGACCCCAGCGCGAAAGACATCGCCCATGGCGAAGCCCCATTCCCTTGGTGAGACCCTGTCGTTCTTCGGGCGGTGGGTGCGCAACCCCTTCCTCATCGGGGCCGTGGCGCCGAGCAGCGCCGGCCTGGCGCGCGGCATGTCCAAGCCCGTCGATCCCGCCGCGCCCGGCTGGGTGATCGAGCTGGGCGGCGGCACCGGCAAGATGACCCAGGGGGCGCTCGATCGGGGCATCGATCCCGCGCGCCTGCTGACCATCGAGAAGGACCCCGATCTCTACCGCCTGCTGGTGGACCGCTTCCCCGATGTCACCATCGTCAACGGCGACGCCACCGAGGTGGCCAACATCGCCGCGGCGCATGGCGCATCGCCGGTGAAGTCGGTGATCTCCGGCCTGCCGCTGATCGGCATGCCCATCGACATCCGCCGCGCCATCGTCTCCGGCGTGTTCCAGATCCTGGAGCCCGGCGGCGCCTTCGTGCAGTTCACCTACACCATGGTGTCGCCGGTGCATCCCACCATCCTCGACGAGCTGAACCTGACCGGCGAATGGGTGGAACGGATCTGGTGGAACCTGCCGCCGGCGCGGGTTTGGGTGTATCGGCGCCGTGATGAGGCGGCCAGCGGGGCGGGGGGCGCTGCCGGGTGACGCGCAGGCTGCGGTGCGCAACACTCGCCTTGGCCCTGGTCGCGGCGGGGGTGTCGCCGGCCGCTGCGCAATACATCCAGCTCGCCACCACGGAAAACTACGTGGCCGCCGAAGAGGCGGTGCGCGAAGCCTATCTCGCCGGCATCATGGACACCCTGATGGCCTACGACATGGCGCCGGAATGGCTGTCGGACTGCGTGACCAGCCACCGGCTGCGCGAGCTGCGCTCGGGCTTCGACATCTGGCTTGAGACCCACCCGCTGGAGCACCGCTTCTCCCTGCCGACCACCTTCATCGCCGC
>JAGQRL010000454.1:0-554 GCA_020425485.1 Rhodospirillaceae bacterium | reverse complement strand
CTCCAAGCATCAAGGCCAAGCAGCAAGATCAAACAGCAACACCAAACAAAGGGGATTGGAGGCATGCGGATCAGGTCGCTGTTGACCGGGATCGCCGTGGCACTGGCTGTCACCGGGGGTCCGGCGTCCGCCCAGGACGCGGCGGGGCTCACCGGCACCATCGCCATCGAACTGAACCGGATGGAGGACACACCGAACAATGGGTGCCGGGTGTTCTTCGTGCTGAACAACGACACCGACGTGACCCTGACGGCGCTCCAGCCCGATATCTACGTGTTCGGGGCGGACGGCGTGATCCTGCGCCGCATGGTGTTCAACGCGCCGCCGATGCCCGAGGGCAGCCAGCGGGCCATGGCGCTGGACCTGGCCGACCAGAGCTGCAGCGGCATCGGCCGCATGCTGCTGAACGGCGTGCTGCTGTGCGAGACGGCGGACGGCCCGCGGGATGACTGCTGGTCGGCCCTGGCGGCCTCCTCGCGCGCTTCGGTGTCGCTGGATTATTAGGCGGCTTTCGCCGCCGTAGAGTCGGTCCCGGCCCGCTCCCCCACCCGGCC
>JAGQRL010000114.1 GCA_020425485.1 Rhodospirillaceae bacterium | reverse complement strand
TGGACTTCAAGGTGGCCGGCACGGAAGTCGGCGTCACCTCGCTGCAGATGGACATCAAGATCACCAGCGTGACGCCGGAGATCATGAGCGTGGCGCTGGACCAGGCGCGCGACGGCCGCCTGCACATCCTGGGCGAGATGGCCAAGGCGCTCACCGGCGCCCGCGATGAGGTGAACCAGCACGCCCCGCGCATCACCACCATGTCGATCCCCAAGGAGAAGATCCGCGACGTGATCGGCTCCGGCGGCAAGGTGATCCGCGAGATCTGCGAGGTCACCGGCGCCAAGATCGACATCGACGACGACGGCACCATCAAGGTGGCGGCGGCCGACACCAAGGCCAGCCAGGCGGCGGTGGACTGGATCCGCGGCATCGTGGCGGAGCCGGAAGTCGGCGTGATCTACACCGGCAAGGTGGTGAAGACGGTGGACTTCGGTGCCTTCGTCAACTTCCTCGGCTCGCGCGATGGGCTGGTGCACATCTCCGAGCTGGCGCCCAAGCGCGTCGGCAAGGTGACCGATGTGGTCAATGTCGGCGACCAGGTGAAGGTGAAGTGCCTGGGCGTGGACGACCGCGGCAAGGTCAAGCTGTCCATGAAGGCGGTCGACCAGGAAACCGGCGAGGACCTCGCGGCACCGAAGGAAGAGGGGGCGGAGGTGGCGTAAGCCACCAAGCACCTTCCAGAGACTACGGAAAAGGGCCGGTTCGCCGGCCCTTTTTCTGTTGGCGGCGGTGCGGGTTTTCCACACTGTGGGGCCATGAGCATCGGCGAACTCACACGGCTGGACACGGTGGTGCAGGTGCTGCGCGCGCATGAGGCGGCCTTGCAGCGGGACGGCGTGCGCCATGTCGATGTCTTTGGGTCGCTGGCGCGCGGTTCGGCCGATGTGCGGTCGGATGTGGATCTGTGCGTGGAGCTTGATCCCGCCGCCCGTGCCAAGGGCTTTGCCCAGGTTGGCCAGATCGAGGATCTGCGGGCCCAACTTCGAGCCATAGTCGGGGCACCGGTCGACTTGGTGGTGGCCCCCGTCAGCAAGCCGGACCTGCGCCGGCATATCGACGAGGACGCGGTCCGTGCCTTCTAGGGACCCCGCCGCTCGCTACCGGGATATCCTCAGCTACATCGATGCCGCGCAGTCCGACACCGACGGCATGGAATTCGCGGCGTTCCTTGCCAGCCCGACGGTCCAGAGGTCGGTGATTTACTGCCTGCAATGCATCAGCGAAGCCGCGGTCAAGTTGGGCTACCACGCGGAAGAGCATGCCCCGGAGGCCGATTGGCGGAACATCCGCGGCTTCGGCAACATCTCCCGGCATGACTACGGCGAGATCGATCTGACCCTGGTTTGGAGCATTCTGCGGGACGGATTGCCGGGCCTGAAACGCTCGTGCGAACGCGTACTGGGCGCTTAGGCCGGGCCGTCCCTACCTCTCCCCCACCTCGCCGATCACCCAGTCGCGGAAGGCGCGGACGCGGGGGTCGGCGAGGCGTTCCTTCAGGTAGACCAGGTGGTAGCCCATGCCCGTGACCACCATGGGCTCGAAGGGCTGCACCAGGGTGCCGGCGGACAGCTCCGGGGCGGCATATTCCGAATAGCCCAGCAGCAGCCCCTCGCCGTTGATCGCCGCCGCCGTGGCCATGGAGTAGTTGCCGAAGAAGAACTCGCGGGCCGGGCGGAAGGGCGGCACGCCCGCTGCCTCCAGCCAGAGGTCCCAATCGTCGTGGTAGACGCGCAGCAGGGTTTGCCGGCTGAGCGCCTCGACGGTCGGCAGCACCCCCAGCTCCGCCTTCAGCGACGGCGCGCATAAGGGCGTGACGGAGAACATCAGCAGCGGCCTAACCTCCAGCCCCGGCCATTGGCCGCGCCCGTAGCGCACCGCCAGGTCGGCCTCTCCCGCCGCCAGATCGGCCAGTTGCGGGCCGCTGAGGATGGAAAAGTCCATGTCGGGATAGGCGGCACGGAAGCGATGCAGGCGGGGCATCAGCCAGCGCAGCCCGAACTCGGAATAGAGGCTGATGGTGAGCGGGCGCGACAGGTCTGGCCCCAGCAGCTCCGCCGTGGCCTGGGTGAGCCGGCGGAACGCGTCCTCCACCGGCGCGCGGTAGCGCAGGCCCGCTTCCGTCAGCGCCAGGCCGCGTGACTGGCGCTTCAGCAGGGGCACGCCAAGCTCGTCCTCCAGCCCGCGGATGCGGTGGCTGACGGCACTGATGGTGATGCCCAGCATCTCCGCAGCGCCGGTGAGGTTGCCGGTGCGCGCCACGGCTTCGAAGGCTTGCAGGCCGCGCAGCGAGGGCAGGCGCCGCATGGGTGCCATCCGTTGTTGAGAGAAGCTCAAATCATAAATCAGGTAATCGCGATTGTGCCTGGGGGCACGTGGGTGTCAACTCCGGCCATGATGTTCAGTTTTCTCAAGCTATGGCGGATGCCGCGAGGCGCCCGGCGCGGGAGCGCCTGCGCCCGGCCCGAGGGGGATGCGATGCGCGATGCCCTGATGCACTACAACCTGCCCGGCCCGCCGGGCCTCGCCGACCACACCATGCAGGTGCTGGGGCGGCGGCCCGAGCCGCAGGGGCCGGGCGGACTGGTGGACTGCGCCGACGAGGCTGTGCCGCAACGCCGGCCCGTGGCTGACGGACGGAGGCTCTACGCCGCCTTCGGCATAACGGGAACGTTGTCGATCAGCCGCGTCTGGCCCAGCCAGGCGGCGGCCAGCAGGCGGGCGGGCCGGTCCAGCCGGTCCAGCGCCTGCAGATTGTCGGCGGCGCGCAGCTCCAGATAGTCCACGTCGGCAAACCCGGCGGCGAGAAGGGCGGAGCGGCCGGCGGCAAGCTCGGCGTCCACCGCGGCACCCTGGGCAATCCGCTCCGCCGCGGCCAGCAGCGTCGCCGCCAGATGTGGGGCAACGGCGCGTTCGGCCGCCGACAGATGGGCGTTGCGGGAGGACAGGGCCAGGCCATCGGCCTCGCGCACGATGGGGCAGCCGACGATCTCCACCGGCAGGTCCAGGTCGGCCACCAGGCGCCGGATCACGTGCAGTTGCTGGCAGTCCTTCTCGCCGAAAAAGGCGATGTCGGCCTGGGTTTGCGTCAGCAGCTTGGTCACCACGGTGGCCACGCCGGCAAAATGGCCGGGGCGGAAAGCGCCGCACAGGCCCTCGCTCACCCCGCCGACGGTGACGGTGGTGGCGAACCCGTCCGGGTACATCTCCGCCTCCCCGGGCGCATAGAGCAGGGGCACGCCGAGGCCCACCAGCTTGGCCGCATCCGCCTCCAGCGTGCGCGGATAGGCCGACAGGTCGGTGGCGCTGTTGAACTGGGTGGGGTTGACGAACAGCGTCACCACCACGCGCGGCGTTCTGGCCAGCGCAGCGCGCACCAGGCTGAGATGGCCTTCGTGCAAGGCCCCCATGGTCGGCACCACGGCGACGCGCTCGCCGGCCCGGTGCCAGCCGGCAACGATGCGGCGCAGATCGGCAACGGTGGAGACGGTCTGCATGGGATCACGCACCGTTGGCCGGGCGCTTCGCCCCGACGGCATCGGCGAAGGCATGCTCCGGCCCGGGGAAGCGGCGCTCCCGCACATCGGCGGCATAGGCGGCGATGGCGCCTCCGGCGATCTCCGCCAGATCGGCGTATTGCTTGACGAATTTCGGCCGGAACGCGGTGAACGCCCCCAGCATGTCGTCGATCACCAGGATCTGCCCGTCGCAGGCGGCGGACGCGCCGATGCCGATGGTGGGGATGGGGCAGTCGGCCGTCAGGCGGGCAGCCAGCGCGCCGGGCACCTTTTCCACCACCACGGCAAAGGCGCCGGCTTCGGCCACCGCCAGGCCATCGCGCAGGATCCGCTCGGCATCGTCGCCGCGCCCCTGCACCCGATAGCCGCCCAGCGTGTTCACCGCCTGGGGGGTGAGGCCGATATGCGCCATCACCGGGATGCCGCGCCGGGTGAGGAAGCCGATGGTCTCCGCCATGGTTTCCCCGCCTTCCAGCTTCACGGCACCGGCTTCGGTTTCCGCCATCAGCCGGGCGGCCGTGCGGAACGCCTGCTGGGGGCTTTCCTCGTAGGTGCCGAAGGGCATGTCCACCACCAGCAGCGCCCGCTCCACCCCGCGGCGGACAGCACGGCCGTGCAGGATCATCATCTCCAGCGTCACCTGGAGCGTGGAGGGCAGGCCGTGCACCACCATGCCCACACTGTCGCCGACCAGCACGATGTCGCAATGCGCGTCGACCAGCCGGGCCATGGGCGTGGTGTAGGCGGTGAGGGAGACCAGCGGCGCCTGGCCCTTGCGGGCCGTGATGTCGCGCGGCGTCAGCGCCTTGATGTCGAGGTTCGTGCTCATGACATCCTTGTTCGTTTCTTTCGGAGAGCGACGCACCCGTTGGCGGTGCTTGCGAGAAACCGTTTGCAGATAGGCCAATCGGTCTTTCTCGGCGTTGACCAAGCTCACTCTGCCTGCCCGGTCCCCCACAACACTATGCATTTTGAGCGACCGGCCCATACCGACGGTCGCAGGCCAGGCCCGCCCGGCACGGCGGGCGGGCCATTTCGCGCGGGAATTCAACCAATTGCAGAAGATCGGGCGGCCGGACACAGGGGCCGGCGCCGGACCCTAAATCTCGAAGTCGAAATCGGCCTGGGTGGGTTCGTCGTGCCAGGGCGGCGGCGGAATCGCCTTGTGGGCGTTGCGCAGCGACTGGCCCCAGGTTTCGCGCAGGTACCGGAAATAGGGGTCGTCGTCGCCGATCCGCTTCTGCAGCTCGATCTCCACCGTGTCGCGCCGGTAGACCAGCAGGTCGATGGGCAGCCCCACCGTCAGGTTGGAGCGCAGGGTGGAATCCATGCTGATCAGGGCCAGCTTCACCCCGTCGTAGAGCGGCGTGTCGTAGGTCACCGCCCGGTCGAGGATCGGCTTGCCGTATTTGTGCTCGCCGATCTGCAGGAACGGCGTGTCGGCGGTGGCCTCGATGAAGTTGCCGGCGGCATAGACCTGGAACAGCCGCATGTTGCGCCCGACGATCTGGCCGGCCAGCAGCACGCTGACATCGAAGCTGATGTCCTGGGCCTTCAGCGCCCCGCCATCGACGTGCCAGACCTGGCGCACCGCCTGGCCGACGAGCTGGGCCGCCTTGAACATGGAGGGCACCTGCATCAGCGTCGTCAGCTCGCCGGTGCGCTCCTCCTCGATGCCTTCCGACAGCAGGTTCACCACCGCCTGGCTGATCGCCAGGTTGCCGGCGGTCATCAGGGCGATCATGCGTTCGCCGGGCGCGGCGAACACGTGCATCTTGGGGAAGGTGGAGATGTTGTCGACGCCGGCATTGGTGCGCGTATCGGACAGCAGCACCAGTCCTTCCTGCAGGTCCAGGCCAACGCAATAGGTCACGGCCGCCCCCCCGGCAGCAGCAGGTGGGGAGCAGCCGGTTGCCTCATTGCTGGCCACCCGCCGATTGGGTGACGCGGACCTGCACTTCCATCTCTTCCACCGCCTCGCCGCGCACCAGCCCGCGCACCGGGGCGGCGCCGCGATAGTCCGGCCCCACCGCGCAGCGCACGTAGTATTCGTTGGGGCACACACGGTTGGCGGGATCGAAGCCGACCCAGCCGAGGCCCTCCACGTAGGCTTCCGACCAGGCGTGGTTGGCGTCGAACTCCTCGTCGTGGTCGCCGGTCCACAGATAGCCGCTGACATAGCGCGCCGGCACGTCCAGCGCGCGGCAGGCGGCGATGAACAGGTGAGCGTGGTCCTGGCAGACGCCGGCCCCTTCGGCCAGCGCCTCGTCGGCATCGGTGTGGACGGCCGTGCGGCCGAGCTGCCAGTCCACCGCATCGCGCACCGCCAGCATCAGGCGGTGCAAGCGGTCGAGTGGCACCTCGATGCCGGCCACCGCCTCCTTGGCGAAGGCATCGATGCGCGGGGTCATCCCGGTCAGCGGCGTCGGCTGCATGTAGTAGAGCGGTGGCAGCGGATCGGGGGCATTGCGCACCACGCCGGCGGTGTCGTGGGTTTCCACCTCGCCCTCCACGAACACCGCAGAGGTGTCGTGGGGATGGTTCACCGTGTGGCAGTGGACGACGTTGCCGAACCCGTCCGTCGACGCCGTGAGCTGGCGGCGGGTTTCGCCGCGCAGGCGCCAGGACAGAATATGCAAGCCGTCGTGCGGACTGGGGGTCAGTCGCAGCGTCTGGATCGCGTACGCGATCGGTCGGTCGTAGCGGTAGACCGTTCGATGCCGAATGTTGAGACGCACGCGATCATCCTTGCTCACCGCCGACCCGCAGGCGCGGGTCCCGGTGGCTCACGCGAAGTAGAGAGCCGATATCTCATCCCCTACCTTGGCCGTCTGGTCAATGTAGTCGGTGAGAAACTCGTGGAGGCCGTGCCGGAAAATGGAGTCGACGCGGCCATATTTCAGGCGCGCATGCAGCTCGCCGGCCAGCCTGTGGCATTCGCCCTGGCGGCCGGCATAGTGCAGGCCCAGCTCATCGAGGTAGGTGATGATCTGGTCGTAGCAGGAGCGCAGGCTGCGCGGCATTTCCGGCCGGATGATCAGCAGCTCGGCCACCCGCCAGGGCTGCACCCGGCCGTCGTACACCCAGTGGTAGGCGCGCAGGGCGGAGACCGATTGCAGGATCGCCGTCCACTGGTGGTAGTCCACCAGCCCGCCCACCTGTTCGTGGCCCGGCAGCAGCACATGGTATTTCACGTCCATGATACGCGCGGTGTTGTCCGCCCGCTCCACATAGGTGCCGAGTCGGGTGAACCAGAAGGCATCGCTGCGCAGCATGGTGTTGTTGTAGGCGCCGTTGAACAGCAGCGAGGCGCGCTTCACCCAGTCCAGCGTGGCCGGCAGCCGGTCGACCCGGAAATCCTCGTCGCCCAGGGTGCGCGCCTCCAGCCAGGCCACGTTGATCGCCTCCCACATGTCGGTGGTCAGCGCCGTGCGCACGGCCCGTGCGTTGCTGCGGGCGGTGTTGAGGCACGACAGGATGGAGGACGGGTTGTCGCTGTCGCGGGCCAGATAGTCCACCACCGTGTCCGGGCTGGGCACCCCGTACTTGTTGCCGAAGGCGCGCTGCGCCCCGGCGGCGATGATGGCGGACTCCCATTCGGTGAGGCCGGAATTGGCGGACATGCTGGCCATCCGCAGGCCAACCTCCAGGAGACGCGCCACGTAGTCCATCCGCTCCATGTAGCGGGCGAGCCAATAGACCGTCTCTGCGGTGCGCGACAGCATCAGGCAGGGGCTCCTTCCGCCAGCGTCCCGTCGGGACCGACCACCCAGGTGTCCTTGGTGCCGCCGCCCTGGCTGGAATTGACCACCAGCGAGCCTTCGCGCAGCGCCACCCGGGTAAGGCCGCCGGGGACGATGCGGATGTCCTTGCCCACCAGCACGAAGGGCCTGAGGTCGACGTGGCGGGGGGCGATGCCGCCGTCCACGAAGGTGGGGCAGGTGGACAGCGCCAGGGTCGGCTGGGCGATATGGTCGTCGGGCCTGGCCAGCAGCACCTGGCGGTAGGCTTCCCGCTCCTCGCGGGTGGCCTTGGGGCCCACCAGCATGCCGTAGCCGCCGGAACCGTGGACTTCCTTCACCACCAGCTCGTCCAGGTGGTCGAGCACGTAGGAGAGCTGGTCCTTGTGCCGGCAATCCCAGGTGGGAACGTTCTTCAAGATCGGCTCCTCGCCGAGGTAGAAGCGCACGAATTCCGGCACGTACATGTACACCGCCTTGTCGTCGGCGATGCCGGCGCCGATGGCATTGGCCAGCGTGATGTTGCCGGCCCTGTAGGCGTGCATGATGCCGGGCACCCCGAGCATGCTGTCGGGCCGGAAGGTGAGCGGATCGAGGAATTCGTCGTCGACCCGGCGGTAGAGCACGTCGACGCGCTTCAGCCCTTCGGTGGTGCGCATGTAGACGACCGCGTCGTCGATCACCAGATCGGGGCCTTCCACCAGTTCCACGCCCATCTCGTCGGCGAGGTAGCTGTGCTCGAAATAGGCGCTGTTGAAGGCGCCGGGGGTCAGCACCGCCACCGTCGGCTCACGCTCGCAATTGGGCGGCGCCACCGATTGCAGGGTCTCCATCAGCTCTTCGGGGTAGTGGGAGACCGGCCGGATCATGTTGCGGTTAAACAGCTCCGGGAACAGCCGCATCATCACCGCCCGGTTTTCCAGCATGTAGGACACGCCGGACGGGGTGCGGCAGTTGTCCTCCAGCACGTAGAAGTCTTCCGGGCCCACGCGCACCAGGTCGATGCCGCAGATATGGGTGAACACGCCGCCGGGCACGGCCAGGTCCTGCATCTCCGGGGTGAAGGCGGAGTTGTGCAGCACCAGCTCCGCCGGGATCTTGCCGGCGCGCAGGATCTCGCGCTCACCGTAGATGTCGCGCAGGAAGGCGTTGAGCGCCTTCACCCGCTGCTCCAGCCCGCGTGACAGGTACTGCCACTCGCCGCTGTCCAGCACCCGCGGGATGATGTCGAACGGGATCAGCCGTTCAGGGTCGCCGCCTTCGGTGTAGACGGCAAAGGTGATGCCGATGCGCCGGAACAGCACTTCAGCATTGCGACGCTTCGCCTCCATCAGGTCGGGCGGGGTGTCGCGCAGCCACGATTCGATCATGGCGTAGGGCGCACGGCAGGGGCCGTCGGACCCGGTCATCTCGTCGAAAATGATTCCACCTCCCGTCGGGCGATCTGGGGAATGGGCCGTCGGGCGCCCGCAACGGGGAACACGCACGGCGGACGCTGGTGGGCAAGAGGCAGGATGGCGATCAACAGTGCCACGACGGATTTTTGCGGAGATGCAGCGCCCGGTAAACTGGTAAATGCGCTCCGCAGAGATAAGTTTGTTTGCAGGGCAAATCGCCCCGGTGAAGCGGTCCCCAGCGCCCGTCATTGGCGCCGGGCTGGAGGGGCGGAGAAGGGACGATGGGCGACGACGATCTGCTGGCCGCAGCCAGGGCCGCCGCGGCTGATGCCTATGCCCCCTATTCCGGTTTTGCGGTGGGGGCGGCGGTGCGCACCCGGTCGGGCCGCATCCACCCCGGCGCCAACATGGAAAACGCATCCTACGGGCTCAGCCTGTGCGCGGAGGCCGCAGCGCTGGCCCGCGCGGTCGCCGAGAACGACTTCCAGGTGGTGGAAATCGCCGTGGTCGGCGGCAAGCGCGGGGAGGGCGGCACCCTGGTCCCCGGCGATCCGGTGACGCCCTGCGGGCGCTGCCGCCAGCTCCTGAAGGAAGCGGCCGATGTGGCCGGCGCTGACATCCGGGTGATCTCCGCCAACGCGGACCTGTCGAAGGTGCTGGAAACCACGGTGTCGGAGCTGCTGCCCCACGCCTTCGGCCCGGACCACCTGACCGACGGCTGACTGCGGGTCGCCCGCCGGCCATGCGCCTGGACCGTGGCGCCCCGGCGCGCTACGGTCCGCCCCCAAGCCGCGACCGTGTCGCGGCCGTGTCGCGATTGCGCCGCGACTGTGCTGCGCCCGGTGCGTGCCGGCGGGGCATCCTTTCTGCGCCCGAACTCCGCCGCCGCCGATGACAGCTTCCTCCAAGGCCAAACCCGCCAGCCGCCCCCAGGGACGTTTCGCCGGGCTGCGGCAGGCCTATCGCATCTACCGCTGGTCGTTCTCCAACTACATGCGGCCGGAACGGCGGCGCCTGGTGCTGAACTTCGTGTGCCTGGGCATCTCGTCGGCCAGCATGGCGACGCTGGCCTGGCTGGTGGCGCCGGCGATCAACGAGCTGTCGGGCAGCGCCTATACCGACTTCATCTACCTGATCCCGATCGGCGTGCTGGTGCTGGTGACGCTGAACGGCTTCGCGCTCTACGCCTCGCAGATCCTCACCGCCCAGATCAACCAGAACAGCACCACGGCCCTGCAGCGCGACATCTACCGCCAGTTCCTCCAGCTTGACCTGAAGGCGGCGGCGGGCATGCCCAGCGGCACCATGATCGCGCTGGCCACCAACGAGGCGGCCCAGGCGATTTCCAGCCTGACGACGCTGCTGCTGGGCCTGTCGCGCGATGTCCTCAGCTTCGTCTTCCTCTTGGCGGTGATGCTGCTGCGCGACTGGCAGCTTTCGCTGTTCGTGCTGATCAGCTTTCCGCCGCTGCTGGCGGCCGTGGCGCTGACCAGCAAGCGGGTGCGCCGGGCCACCGGGGATGCGCTGAACGCGGCCTTCCGGCTCACCCAGATCACCACCAACGTGCTCACATCGCTGCGCCTGGTGAAGCTGTTCGACGCGGTGGGCTTCGAGGCCGCCCGCCAGACCGAAGCCGCCAACCACCGCCGCGACACCTATGTGGAACTGGTCCGCCGCCGCTCCATGATGACGCCGATCAACGAGATCACCGGCGGGCTTGCCATCGCCGCGGTGCTCACCTTCGCCATCGTGCGGGCGGAGATGATCGGCGAGTTCCGCTTCGGCGACATCGCCTCGTTCCTCACCGCCGTGTTCCTTGCCTACCGGCCGCTGAAGAAGATCACCAGCTCCATCCCCGAGTTCGTGTCCGGCCTCTATACGGCGGAGCGGATCAAGGAAATCGGCGACCTCCCCGCCGAGCCGCGCGGCGAGGTGGAGGACGACGGCAGCCATTTCGACGGCTCGGTGGAGGTGGCGGACGTCACCTTCGCCTATGTGCCCGGCCAGCCGGTGCTGAAGGGGGTTTCGCTGACGCTGCCCAAGGGGCGCACGGTGGCGCTGGTGGGGCCTTCGGGCAGCGGCAAGACCACGCTGATCAACCTGATCCCGCGCCTCTACCCGGTGGAGTCCGGCCGCATCCTCATCGATGCGGTGGATGTGAGCGTCGCCCCGCTGGCCAAGCTGCGCCGCTCCATCGCCCTGGTCAGCCAGGAAACCCTGCTGCTGGACGACACCGTGCTGCGCAACATCTCCTACGGCGTGGCGGAGCCGGACCGGGAGTGGGCGGAAGCCTGCCTGCGCGATGCCAATGCCTGGGGCTTCGTCTCCGACCTGCCGGAGGGGCTGGACAGCCGCATCGGCGAAAAGGGGGAGATGCTGTCGGGCGGCCAGCGCCAGCGCATCGCCCTTGCCCGGGCGCTCTACCGCAACGCCCCGGTGCTGCTGCTGGACGAGCCGACCTCGGCCCTCGACGGCGAAAGCGAACGCGAGGTGCGCGAAGCCATCCGCCGCATCGCCCACGAGCGCTCCATCCTCATCGTCGCCCACCGCCTGCCGGCCATCCAATTCGCCGACTACGTCTATGTGCTGGTGGACGGCCGCATCGTCGAGGAAGGCACCCACGCGGAGCTGAGTGCGGCGGACGGCGTCTACGCCAAGATCTTCCACATCCAGCAGCTTGAAGACCAGTTCGGCCGCCAGTTGACGGCGTAGATCGGGCACCAGGCGCGGTCCGGGATTCAGATCCCGGCCAGCTCCCGCCAGTCCTCCTCGCTGAGGATGGTGACGCCCAGCTCCTGCGCCTTGGCGGCCTTGGAGCCGGCATCGGCGCCGACCACCACATAGTCGGTCTTCTTCGACACCGATCCCGCCACCTTGGCCCCCAGCGCTTCCGCCCGTGCCTTGGCTTCCGCCCGCCCCATGGTTTGCAGGGTGCCGGTGAACACCACCGTCTTGCCGGAAATCGGACTGTCCGACGCGGCGGGGGCGGCGGCCGGTTCTGCGGTGATCTCGGCCAGCAGCTCGTCCAGCGCCTCAGTGTTGTGCGGTTCGTGGAAGAAGGCGATCAGGTCGGCGGCGACGGAGGGGCCGATCTGGTCGATGTTCACCAGGTCGGCATAGGCATCGCTTTCAGGATCCGCCGCCGCGGCCATGGCCGCCCGCCACGCCTCCATGGTGGTGTAGTGGCGGGCCAGCAGCTTGGCGGTGGCCTGGCCCACCTGGCGGATGCCCAGCGCATAGATCACCCGGTCGAGCGGCATCGCCTGGCGCTCGCGGATGGCGCGGAACAGGTTGGTGACCGATTTCTCGCCCCAGCCCGGCTGGTTGAGGATCTTGTCCAGCCGCGCATCCTCGCGGCGTTCCAGGGTGAAAATGTCGGCCGGGCGGCGGATGCGCCCATCGGCATAGAAGGCGCGCACCTGCTTGTCGCCCAGCCCCTCGATGTCGAAGGCGTCGCGGCTGACGAAGTGGATCAGCCGTTCCACCGCCTGGGCTTCGCACACCAGCCCGCCGGTGCAGCGGCGGATGGCTTCGCCCTCCGGCCGCACCGCCTCGCTGTCGCACACCGGGCAGCGCTCGGGGAATTGGAATTCCGGGCGTTCGGCATGGCCGCCGTCGTCGATCACCTCGACGATCTGGGGGATCACGTCGCCGGCCCGCTGCACCACCACCAGGTCGCCTTCGCGCACATCCTTGCGGCGGATTTCGTCCTCGTTGTGCAGGGTGGCGCGGCTGACGACCACGCCGCCCACCGTCACCGGCTCCAGATTGGCCACCGGCGTCAGCGCCCCGGTGCGGCCCACCTGGATGGTGATGGCGTTGAGCCGGGTGCGCGCCTGTTCGGCGGGGAATTTGTGGGCGATGGCCCAGCGCGGCGCCCGGCTGACCATGCCGAGGCGCTGCTGATAGTCCAGCCGGTCGACCTTGTAGACCACGCCATCCAGCTCGAAATCGAGATCGGGGCGCAGGGTGAGCAGGCGTTCATGGTGGGCCAGCAGGTCGTCCACCGATGCGCAGGCCGCCGCCGGCTCGTTCGTGGCAAAGCCCCAGGAGGTGAGCCGGTCGCGCACTGCGCCGATGGTCTCGCCCAGGGGGGCGGCCACCTCGCCCCAGGCATAGGCGAAGAAGCTGAGCGGCCGTTCCGCCGTGATCTTGGGGTCGAGCTGGCGCAGGCTGCCGGCCGCGGCATTGCGCGGGTTGGCGAACACCGGCTTGCCGGCGTCGGCCTGGCGGGCATTGAGTGCCGCAAAATCGCTGCGCGCCATATAGACCTCGCCGCGGATTTCCACGACCTCGGGCGCATCGGCGGGCAGGGTTTTCGGCAGGCTGGCGATGGTGCGCAGATTGGCGGTCACCTCCTCGCCCACCGTACCGTCGCCGCGGGTGGCCCCCTGGACGAAGCGGCGGCCCTCATAGCGCAGGCTTACGGCGAGCCCGTCGATCTTGGGCTCGGCGATGAACACCAGTGGTGCCTCGTCGGCCAGGGAGAGGAAGCGGCGGATGCGGGCCACGAACTCCGCCACATCCTCCGGCGAGAACGCATTGGCCAGCGACAGCATGGGCACGGCGTGGTGCACCTTGCCGAAGGCTTCCGCCGGCGCGGCGCCCACCGTCTGGGTCGGGCTGTCGGGCGTGGCGAGGCCGGGGAACGCCGCTTCCAGCGCCTGCAGCCGGCGGAACAGGGCGTCGTACTCGGCGTCGGAAACCTCCGGCGCGTCCTCCTGGTAGTACCGCCGGTTATGGCGCGCCACCTCGGCCGCCAGGGCCGCATGCTCCGCCGCCGCATCCTCCGGGGAAAGCTGGTCGACCGGGATTTCGGCGGGCGCGTCGGCGGGACTGGTACTCACCGGTGGGTCCTTTGCCTGGGTGGGTAGTACGCCCCATATTCGCGCCTGTCCGGCCGGCAATCCACACTGGGAGCGTCATGATGCGAAGGTTGATTGCCTGGTTCGGCCGCATCGCCCTGGTGGCTGGGCTGACCGCCCTGATCTGCCTGGCCGTGCTGCTGGGCTATGGCTACGCCATCATCCGCCCCGCCCCGGTGGCCGCCTATGAGCGCCCGGCGTCCGCGCGCGACGTGGGGCCTGCGTTGGCGGCCTTGCGCGGGCCGGACGGGCGGCTCGACCCCGCCGCCACGGCCGCGGCCTTCGCGGCGGTGGATGACCGCTTGGAGGGCGTGCGCATCGTGATCGTGCCCTCCTACTTCTACGACCTGCTGCGCTGGCCCAACGCCGTGGGCATCGGCGACTACATGACCGACCAGCGGGCCTGGCTGGAGGCCCAAGGGCTGGCGACGGAGATCACCGCGGCGGACACCGAAGCCGCGGTTGCCACCAACGCGGCGGCCCTGGTGGAGCTGGTGGCGGGGAGCGACCGGCCGGTGTGCTTCCTCAGCCACTCCAAGGGCGGGCTGGAGGTGCTGCAAGCCCTGGTCGACATGGCGCCGGCGCTGCGCGCGCGGGTGCGCTGCTGGATCGCCTTGCAGGCGCCGTTTGCCGGCAGCCCGCTGGCCGATGTGTGGGCCGGCGATCCGCTCGGCCGCCGCTTCGTCGCCGGCCTGCTGGAGCTGATGGGCGGCTCGCCCCGCTCGCTCATCGACCTCACCACGCCGGTGCGCCGGGCCGATCTGGCCGCCCACGATGCGGCGATCGCGGAGGTGGTGGAAGACGTGCCGGTGCTGGCGGTGGCCGCGCGGCTGACCGACCGGGAGGATTGGCTCGCCGCCTCACCCTTCGACCTGCTGCGCCGCTGGATGGAAGCGGGCGGCGCGCCGGGGGATGGGGCGGTGCCGGTCAACTCCGCCATCCTGCCCCATGCCCGCTACGTGGTGTTGCAGGGGCTCGACCACGGCGACACGGTGGATGGCGACCGGCCCTTCGGCGTCGTCGTCAGCGACGATGTGGCCTTGATGCAGGCGCTGTTCGCCATCGCGCTGTCGGACGACTGAGCGGGCCGGGACCGCCTGACGAAACGATGCCTACACCACGCTCCCCAGCACCAGGGCCAGCGCCACCAGCAGCCCGAAATCGCGGTTGGACTTGAAGCGGCGCAGGCAGTCCCTGGCATCGTCCATCGCCCAGAAGCCGACCTGCCAGGCCAGGTGTCCGCCGGTCAGCGCCACCAGCAGCGCCACCCACCAGCTCTGGCCCGCCAGCAGCACCGCGGCGACCATGCCGGCCAGCGCCAGCACGTAGAACAGCGCCACCCACTGGCGGCTGGCATCCCCCCACAGCCGTGCCGTGGACTTCACGCCGATCAGCTCGTCGTCGTCCTTGTCCTGATGGGCATAGAGCGTGTCGTAGCCGATGGTCCAGGCGACCCCGGCGGCATACAGCACCAGCGGCGGCCAGCCGATGCCGCCATGCACCGCCACCCAGCCCACCCAGATGCCCCAGTTGAAGGTGAGGCCGAGGAAGGCTTGCGGCCACCAGGTGATGCGCTTCATCAAGGGGTAGGGCACCACCAGCGCCAGCGAGGCCGCCCCCCACGCCACCGCCGCCCAGTTGAACTGCACCAGCACCAGCAGCCCCAGCAGAAGCTGGGCGCCCAGGAAGGCGAAGGCGCCCTTCAGCGTGATCTCGCCGGCCGGCAGCGGGCGGGTGCGCGTACGGGCGACGCGGGCATCGAAGTCGCGGTCCAGGATGTCGTTGATGGTGCAGCCGGCGCCGCGCATCACCACCGCACCGATGGCGAACAGTAGGGCGTAGTAGAGATCG
Organism: Rhodospirillaceae bacterium; assembly: GCA_020425485.1. Taxonomy (GTDB): domain Bacteria; phylum Pseudomonadota; class Alphaproteobacteria; order DSM-16000; family Inquilinaceae; genus JACKIH01. Next base: position 79 of record JAGQRL010000114.1, on the reverse strand, counting down.
ACCCAGCCGAACCCGCCCGGCCGCGGCGCCAGGGCCAGCCCCCACCAGCAGGGCAGCAGCAGCAGCCAGGTGCCGATGG
>JAGQRL010000113.1 GCA_020425485.1 Rhodospirillaceae bacterium | reverse complement strand
GGTGCAGGTCGGGGCCGATGCGGCGCGAGCCGAACTGGAAGGGATGGTCGTAGACGAACTCGCCGGCCTTGCTGTATTCGCCGTAGCGGATGGTCTCTTCGCGGAAGGGACGCACCATCTGGCTGTGGCAGTTGTAGCAGCCTTCGCGGATGTAGATGCGCCGGCCGGCCAGCTCCAGCGGGGTGTAGGGGCGCACCCCGTCCACCTGCTCGATGGTGCTGTCGATGGTGAACAGCGGCACGATCTCCACCAGGCCGCCGATGGACACGGTGATCAGGATCAGCACCGCCATCAGCAGCGTGTTGGTTTCAATTCGCGCGTGGCCCCTTTTGGTGGCCGTATGCTCCGCCGCCATCGGTCAATCCCCCTATTCGGCCGGCGTGGACCGGGCCGTCACGGTGGCGGGGCGCGCGCCCCCCACCGGTGCGGCTGCCCGGCGCTCGGTGGCTTCGTCGCCCCGGATGGTGCGCCAGAAGTTGTAGACCATGAGCAGTGCGCCGACGACGAACAGCACCCCGCCAAGCGCCCGGATCACGTAGAACGGGTGCATCGCCTCCACGGTCTCGATGAACGAGTATTGGAGGAAGCCGAGGCTGTCGTACGACCGCCACATCAGGCCCTGCATGATGCCGCTCACCCACATGGCGGTGATGTACAGCACGATACCCAGGGTCGCCGTCCAGAAGTGCCACTCCACCAGGCGCAGGGAGTACAGCTCGCGCCGCCCCCACAGCTTGGGCACCAGGAAGTACAGCGCGCCGAAGGACACGAAGGCGACCCAGCCCAAGGCACCGGAATGCACGTGGCCCACCGTCCAGTCGGTGTAGTGGCTGAGCGCGTTCACCTGGCGCACGCTCATCAGCGGGCCTTCGAAGGTGCTCATGCCGTAGAAGCCGACGGAGACGACCAGGAAGCGCAGCACCGGGTCGGTGCGCAGTTTGTCCCACGCTCCGGCCAGCGTCATGATGCCGTTTATCATGCCGCCCCAGCTCGGCATCCACAGCATCACCGAGAACACCATGCCCAGCGTCTGCGACCATTCCGGCAGCGCGGTGTAGTGCAGGTGATGCGGACCCGCCCAGATGTAGAGGAAGATCAAGGACCAGAAGTGGACGATCGACAGCCGGTAGGAATACACCGGCCGGTTCGCCCGCTTCGGCACGAAGTAGTACATGATCGCCAGGAAGCCGGCGGTGAGGAAGAAGCCCACCGCGTTATGGCCGTACCACCATTGGGTCAGCGCATCCTGGACGCCGGAGAAGGCCGAATAGCTGACGGTGCCGAAGAACGACACCGGGACGGCCAGGTTGTTGAAGATGTGCAGGATGGCGATGGTGATGATGAACGCCATGTAGAACCAGTTGGCCACGTAGATGTGGGGTTCCCGGCGGATCATCACGGTGCCGATATAGACCACCGCGTAGGCGACCCAGACGATGGTCAGCCACAGGTCGAGGTACCATTCCGGCTCGGCGTATTCGCGACTCTGTGTGATGCCCATCACATAGCCGGTGGCCGCGAGCACGATAAACAGGTTGTAGCCCCAGAAGATGAAGTTCGCGAGGTCGCGGCCGCCGAACAGGGTCGTTCGGCAGGTGCGCTGGACCACGTAGAAGGAGGTGGCGAACAGCACGTTGCCGCCGAAGGCGAAGATGGCCGCCGAGGTGTGCACCGGCCGCAGCCGGCCGAAGGTGGTCCATTCCAGGTTCAGGTTCAGCCAGGGGAAGGCGAGCTGGAAGGCGATGAAGGTGCCCGCCAGGAAGGCCACGACCCCCCAGAAGGTGGCTGCAAGGGTGAACTTGCGCACCACGTCTTCGTTGTAGACCACATGCGTCCGGTCGCCGGCGGCAGCGGCGCCGGCCACGTCGACGGTGGTGTCGGCTGTCATGGCCATTTGGACTTCCCCAAAGCTTCCCTTGCGAATCCGCTATCGGACCCGCGAGCGGACCACGCCTTCGCGATTGCCCCCAACGTCAGAGACGGGCAGGTCCGGGGCATTGATCTGGATCAATGCTAAGGGGCCCCACTGTTGCACCGCAACCGTCGCTTTAGCCTGACCGTACCGAAACAGGCCCGGAAAGCGCCAGATAGCGGGTATGCGGGGCGCAGGGTCGGGCAGTTTCGCAATTATCGGTAGCGACGCAATCGATGTCGCAGTCCCGCGCCGGCCGGCCGGTCGGCGTCGGATCTGCGTCCTGGCATCGCGGCGTACCCGCCCTTGTGGAAAAGCGTTCGGGAATCTGGTTGACTCCAGGTTGCGCTCGATTCAGATCCGAGCGCCGGCCCGCATCGGTGCCGCAAGAAACCGCCAAGGGGGGGACACCAATGTCGGACACGATCAACGCGATGGACGCCGGGGGCAACACGACGGCGGCCGAACCCATCGGCCAGCCGCTGGATGTGCCCAACTACCGCATCCGCAAGATCGACGGCGCGGTTCCCTGGACCTGGCTGGAACGCGGCTACAAGGATCTGCGCGACAGCCGCTTCCTGGGCTGCGCCCACGGCGCCTGGTATGCCATCCTCGGCTTCGCCCTCACCACCCTGCTGTGGTGGTACGACATCCTCTATATCAGCCTGCCGCTGGCCGCGACCTTCACCCTGATCGGGCCGCTCGCCGCCGTGGGCATCTACGAGATCAGCAAGGACCTGGGCGAGGGCAAGAAGCCCAGCTTGGGCCGCAGCCTGGCCGCCTGGCTGGCCAACCCCACCCAGATCTCCCTGATCGGGGTGGCGCTGCTGCTGATCGCGCTGGCCTGGATGAACATCGCGCTGCTGATGTTCATGCTGTTCTTCTCCGACAACCCGCCCGGACCCGAGGCCGCCTTGATGCTGGACGCCCTTGTGTCCGCCGAAGGCGTGCCGCTGCTGGTGGCCGGCGTGGTGGTTGGCGGCGGCCTGGCCTTCGTCGCCTTCGCCATCAGTGCGGTGTCCATCCCCTATCTGCTCGACCGGCCGGAACAGCACGTGTTCCAGGCCATTTTCGTGAGCGTTCGCGCGGTGCGCGAGAACCTGTGGCCGATGACGATCTGGGCCGTGCTGATCGCCGTGGCCTTGGCAGCCGGGCTGGCGACCGCCTATGTCGGACTGATCTTCACGGTGCCGATGATCGGTCACGCCACTTGGCACGCCTACAAGGATCTGGTTGAACACATCGAGCCCGCAGCCGAGCCGGCCGCCGCACCCTAGGGGCGGCGGTTGAGCCGGGCGCAAGCGGACACGGAAAAAGAGGAGTAAGGCGGGTATGGGCATTTCGCCGCGGTGGGTAACCGGCGCCCTGATCGCAGTCCTGGGAATGCTGGCCCTCTTCATGGCCAGCCGGGCCCATGACGACATGATGTATTTCTTCGGCCTGATGGTCTTCGGCTTTGCCGTGCTGTTCGACTTCGGGCTGATCGCCCGCTATGTCGGGCGCCCGAGCGAGCACGGCGGGGCCGACACGCATACGTCTTAACGAAATTTACGAATTTCTCGTATTGGATTGTAAGCCCCGGGCCGCAACCGCGGCGCGGGGTTGAGTGTTGCGACCGTTTGTCCCGTTCGGGCCTTTCGGTACCGAAGGTCGCTGGTAACGACCATTAAACGCAGATATGGTGATCGGCGTCACGAACGGCTGCAACAATGATACATTGGCCCTGCCACTTTCCAGGTGATGACCATGGGTGCCCTTGAGTTGGGGATCGAATCGAACTTGATCCCAATCGGCATATCGGAAGTCGACCGAGATCATCACGAGCTGGATCGTTTGATCTCGAAGCTCAGCGTCGCCAGCGTGGAAGAAAACCACGACGACTTCACCAAGCTTTTCAACGACATGGTCGAACATAGCCGGGAGCATTTCGCGCGGGAGGAAATCCTCATGCGCAAGGGGCGCTGCCCGTCGCTGGAACTCCACAGCCAGGAACATGCAGCGATCCTGGACACATTGGCTCGCCATGCCCATTCGCTCATGCTGAAGCGGCAGCTTCTGCGCGTGGAGCAGATCCGCGCTTTGGGCAGTTGGCTCAATCGGCACGCCGATACCGCCGACAAGCACATGGTCGACCACCTCAACCGCCATTATGCGCTGAGCGGCATCTCCGTCTGAGACCCTTCCCAGAGTTGCCGGGCCAGGGCACGGAAGCGCGCCAGGGCGGCGGTTTCCAGCCCGTCGGTCCGGCGGATCAGCACAGTTTCCGCCTCGTGCCAGGGTGCTGGCGGCGTGTGCAGCGAAACCTTGCCGATGAAGCGTGAGGCGGCCACCGCACTCACCGGCATGTAGGTGAAGCCGATACCGGCGGCCACGCCGCCGAGGATGCCGTCCAGCGTGCCGAAATCCAGCAGCCGCGCATGGCGCAGCCCCAGATCGGCCAGCATGCCTTCCAGCCACGCCCGGTAGGTGCAGCCCGAGCGGAAGCAGAAGGCGGTCAACCGGCCCTGGCGCACCCTCAGCGGCCACTCCGCCCCCGCCGGCAGCACCAGGGCCATGCGCTCGGTGCCGACCGGCTCGGCCACCAGTTCGGCATGCTCGCAGGGGCCGGCGATCAGGGCTGCATCCAGGCGGTGGCCCAGCACGTCGGCCGTCAGCGAAGCGCTGGAGCCGGTGGAAGCCGACAGGTCGACATCGGGATGATCGCGGTGGAAGGCCGCTAGGATTTCCGGCATGCGCACCGCCGCGGTCGACTCCATGCTGCCCAGCGCCAGCCGGCCGCACGGCCTGTCGGGGCTGGCCAGCGCTGCCGCCACGGCCCGGGCATCCTCCAGGGCCGCACACACCTTGCGCGCCGGCCCCAGCAGCGCTTCGCCGGCGCGGGTGGGGCTGACGCCGCGGCTGGAGCGGTGGAACAGCGGCATCGCCACTTCCGCCTCCAGCGCCCGCAGCCGCGCGGTGACGTTGGACTGCACGCAATGCAGCCGGTCGGCCGCACCGGTGACGCTGCCGGCCTCGGCGACGGCGACGAAGAACGCCAGGTCGCGGCTCTCCATGGCCTCTCTCCATCAAAAAATTTGATTCTGTGCATCTAAAAAATTCGTGCGCGGAGATGTCAATCCTGTGCCAGGGTCGCCCCGGCACCAGATCGGGCGCAGCGGCAGGACCCCCAATGCACGGCAGGGACAGCAGTAACGGCGGCACGCGGCAGGGCGATGCCGGTGCCGCGGCGGGCGCCCCGGTGTCCATCGCCGCCATGGCCCTGGCCGGCGGGGCGGCGACGCTGCTGGGCGTCGGCCTCGGCCGCTTCGCCTTCACGCCGCTGTTCCCGGCCATGGTGGAAGCCGAATGGGTGAGCGGCGGCGATGCCGCCATGCTGGGGGCGGCCAACCTGGCCGGCTACCTGATCGGCGCGCTGGCGGCCCCGTGGGTGGATGGGCGGCTCGGCCGCCGCACCAGCCTGCGCGCCGGCATGGTGCTGACGGCACTTTTCCTCATCGCCTGCGCCTGGCCGGTCGGGCTCTACTGGCTGATGGGCTGGCGACTCGCCGCCGGGGCCACCGGCGGCCTGCTGATGGTGCTGGCCGCGCCGACGGTGCTGGCCGCCGTGCCCGCCGCCTGGCGGCCGCTGCTGGGCGGCCTGGTGTTTTCCGGCATCGGGCTTGGCGTCGTGCTGTCGGGCTTCGGCGTGCCGCTGCTGCTGGACGCCGGTGTGGGGACAACCTGGCTGATCCTCGGGCTGGCCGGGCTCGCCATGGTGGTGCTTGCCTGGTCGCGCTGGCCGGCAGCCCCGGCGGTGGCGGCACGGCAGGGGGCCGGCCTGCACCGCCCGCTGATCCTGGCCCTGCTGATCGGCGCCTATGCCAGCGACGGCATCGGCTTCCTGCCCCATACCGTGTTCCTCAGCGACTATGTGGCCCGCGGCCTCGGCTGGGGCGTGGCGGCCGGCGGCCACTATTGGGCGATGTTCGGCGTGGGCGCTGCGGCCGGCCCGCTCACCGCCACCGTGGTGGCCCGCAAGCTGGGCTATCTGCGCGCCCTGCCGCTGGCGCTGGTGGTGAAGACGCTGGCGGTCGGCCTGCCGCTGGTCACCGCCAGCCCGGTTCTCATGGGCGTGTCCGCCACCGTCGTCGGCGTGCTGACGCTGGGCCTGGTGGCCATTGCCAACGGCGTGTCGGCGGAGCTGGCGGGGCCGGAAGGCCATGCCCGCACCTGGAGCTGGATGACCTCCGGTTTTGCCGTTGCCCAGGCGGCGGGCGCCTTCGGGCTCGCCCGGCTGTTCGACCTGACCGGCGACCACATCGCCATCTTCGCCATCGGCACCGCAGCCCTGGCGGCCGGATCGCTGGCCGCCATCGTCGCCGTGCTCATCGTGATGAGGAGACCGCACCCATGAAGCTGTTCGTCGCCCCCACCTCGCCCTATGCCCGCAAGACCTTGGTGTTCGTGCACGAGAAGGGGGCGGCGGACCGGGTGGAGGTGGTGCGGGTGGATCCGTGGAGCGATCCGCCGGAGCTGCACGGCGTTGCCCCCGCCGGCAAGGTGCCGGCCCTGGTCACCGGCGACGGTGCCTTGTGCGAAAGCTGGGCGATCTGTGCCTACCTGGACTCAGCGCTGCCCGGGCCGGCCCTGGTGCCGGACGACCCGGCCGGCCGCTTTGCCTGTTGGCACCTGGCGGGGTTCGCCCAGGGGCTGATGGATGCCGCCTTCTCCGCGGTGATGGAAACGCGCCGCCCGGCGAACGAGCAGAGCCCCGGCTGGATCGCCCGGCAGATCGCCGCGCTGCACCGGCTGGTGGCGGCCCTGGAGGCGGATGCAGCCACGCTCGACCGGCCGTTCGACCTGGGGGCACTCTCCCTCGCCACGGCACTCGCCTATCTGGACTTCCGCCACGGCGATCTGGGCTGGCGGCAGGTGGCCCCCGCACTCGCCCGCTGGCAGGATGTGGCAGCGGCCCGCCCCTCCCTGCGCGCCACGGCTTTCGCCTGACCGGACGGCGGGGGTGGGAAGGTTCGCCCCCTAAGGTGTGCCAGGACAATCGCGGTCTTGCCGTGCATGGCCGGCGCTGGGCACAGTCCGGCCAGCCGCAGCCGCACGGAGACCGGGCAGATGATCGATCCCAGCCACGACGTGACCAGCGAAGCCCAGCTCGACGAGATCTACGGGGCTGTGCACGAGGTTTCGCTGCTCAAGGAGATCGACCATGTGTCGGACCACTACCGGACCTTCATCGATGCCTCGCCCTTCGTG
>JAGQRL010000112.1 GCA_020425485.1 Rhodospirillaceae bacterium | reverse complement strand
AGGTCTACGTGGCGGGCGTGCCCAACCACCGGCTGAAGGATGCCGACATCGTCGAGCACCTGGCCGGGATGATCGAAACCAAGGCGGCGGAGATCGAGGCGGCGGAAGCCGCCGGCGAGGGCGAAAGCGCCCGCACCGCTGCGGAATAGGCAGCGAAATAGCCGGTGGAATAGGCGCCTATTTGTTTTCCGCCACGGGCACCTGGCCACCGCCGGAGGTGGACACCGTCAGGGTGTAGGTGCCGGTGTTGTAGCCGTAGGACTGGGCGCTGACGAAATAGCGCCCGGTGGTCGGCGCCGTCAGCGTCACCTGGCTGTTCAGGGTGCCGCCGAAATCGTCGTTGGCACCCACTTCCCGGCCGTCTTCCGCATGCACCGTCAACAGCGGGTCTGACAGGCTGCCGCGGCCGGTGGGAGCCCCTTCCAGGTTGATCACATAGGTCTGGCCGCCGGTGAGCTGCACGGCGAACCAGTCGGCATCGGCGCCGTACTCGATGGTGCCGGTGATCGGCTGGCCGATCATCAGCGAGCCCTGGGTGCCGGCGTGGCCGGGATAGTCGTCGGCATACTCCGTCGTCTCTTCCACCCGGATGCGGTAGGAGCCGGTGGCCGAGCCGTAGGAGCTGGCGGCGATGGTGAACAGGCCGGTGGTCACGGGGGTGTAGACGATGCGCGCGTTGAAGCCGGTGCCACCGTCGTCGTTCGCCGCCACCTCGGTGCCATTGGCGTCGCGCAGGCGCAGCAGCGGGTCGCTCAGCGTGCCCATGTCGGTCGGCGATCCGGCCATCTCGATGGCGTAGGTGTGCCCGGCGTCCAGGCGCAGCACGTATAGCTCTTCGGCCTGGGCCACGAAGATTTGCCCCTCGGCCACCAGGCCGGGCAGGCTGCCGGAGGTGTCCAGCGTCAGGGGATTGCCGGGCGAGCTTTGCTGCCAGACCATGGGGGCCGCGCGCACGTCATCTCCCGTCGCCGCTGCCGCCGTTCCGGTGCCGGAGAGCGCCGCTGCAACCACCACCGCCGTCGCACACGACAGCACCCGACTGGACATCGCCCGCCTCCACGCAATGGGTCTACGCTTGCCACATTGCCCACCGATCCCGGCGACATGAAGGCTCCGCAGGGGCCTCACGGGGCAAACTTGTGACTGCCGACAGGTTCCAGGCTCACGCCTCCACTTCGCGGTCGGCAAAACGCCCGCCGGGGCGGTAGCGCCAGATATAGGTGGGCAGGATCACCTCCACCGCGGTGGGGGCGATCCCCAGCTCGGCGAGCCCGGGCTGGCCGCCGCTCAGCACATTGTCCGACTTCAGCAGCACCACCTGATCGCGGGTCAGCGGTGGCTTGGGCAGAAGCTGCAGGAAGCGGGCCTGCAGATCGGCCATTCCCCAGGGCAGGTTGAGCAAAGCCCGGTGCCGCCGCGTTTCATGCAGCACGATCTTCAGCAGCTCCTTGAAGCTGTAGACCTGGGGGCCGCCCAGTTCGTAGGTCTTGCCCGGCGCGTCGGGCCGGTCGAGGCAGGCCATGATGGCGTCGGCGACGTCGCCGACATAGACCGGCTGGAACTTCGTCTGTCCGCCGCCGATCAGCGGCAGCGCCGGGGAGATCTTCGCCATCTCCGCGAACTGGTTGAAGAAGTTGTCTTCCGGCCCGAAGACGACGCTGGGCCTGAGAATGCTGGCGGCCGGGTAGGCGGCGCGCACGGCGTCCTCGCCCTCCGCCTTGGTGCGGGCATAGGCCGACTCGGCGTCCTTGCTGACACCCAGGGCCGACATGTGGACCAGGCGTTGGCATCCGGCTTCGGCGGCCAGGCGGGCCACCCGGGCGGCCGCGTCCACATGCACCGCCTGGAAGGTGGAGGCACCGCGCTCGTACAGCACGCCCGGCAGGTAGATGGCGAAGTGCGCGCCGCGCAGGGCAGCCGCCACCGAACCGTCGTCGCCGAGGTCGGTGTAGATCGGCGCGATCTGGCCGACCGCGCCGTTGGGCTTGAGGAACAGGGCGTCGCGCGGGCTGCGGGTGGCGATGCGCACGCGCCAGCCGCGCCGCGCGAGGCGGCCGATCAGGTGGCGGCCGATGAAGCCGGTACCGCCGAACACGGTGACGACGCGGAGGTTGGGATCTGCTGGCATCATGGCTTGGGTCCGGCTGGCGGGGTCGCTCTGGTCGATATTCATATACGGCATCGCGGCGGGTCGGGCCACACCGGCCAGGGGGGCATCGGCGATCGCCGCCGCACGATCGATGCCGGCAGTCCCGCCATCACGGGGCCGCTAGGCCATTGACAGCCGCGAGCCGCGGTCCTATGTCACCGGCCTCACCTGCCCAGGTGGCGGAATTGGTAGACGCGCAGGTTTCAGGTACCTGTGGCCGCAAGGTCGTGGAAGTTCGAGTCTTCTCCTGGGCACCATCGCTTCTGAAAGCGGTGATTTTCGAGTAACTTGCTGAGATCCAAGGACGCCGCCTCACCGAACTGGTACACAACGGTGGGGTACAATGCTGTTTCGTCTCGTGCGTCCGATGAAGCGTCCGGAGTCCTCCAAGGTCCAGTTCGTCCAGCGCATCCCGAGGGATGTGTTGCCGATGGTGCGCGGCATGTCCCTAGCGATCCCCGTGGGTGACCATGTGGTGACCCGCCGGGTGACCGAGAGGGCGGAAGTGGTGAAGCTCTCCCTTGGAACGAACGACCCGAGCGAGGCCAAGATCCGGCAAGCCTCCGTTGCGGCCCATCTGGAAGGGGTGTGGCGTGCCGTACGCAACGGTCCAGCGCAGCTCAGCCACAGACAAGCCGTGTCGCTTGCCGGTGATGCTTACCGCGAGATTGTGGGCACGTTCGAGGAGTACCCTCGGACCCCGGAATTCTGGCAGCGGCACCGCGGATATCTCGGGGAGGCTCAGCAGGTCGGCGCATCCGAAGAGGCTCGTTCGGCTTCCCGGATCGAGACGCTTTTTGGGGGCTTCGCAGACAAAGCGCTCACCAACCGCGGCCTGATCGTCGATGCCGACAGCCGGTGGCGATTGCTGGTCGAGATCGCGCGGGTGATGGACCTCAGCTCCGAACAGCTTGAGCGCTACGCCTTTGGCGACTACTCGCCCGACCAGAACACAAGCCGGTTCCCGGCCTTCCAGATGCACACCGAACAGCCTGCCCCCGGTGCTCCTGCGGCCCCCGGCGGGACTCCGTTTCCCGAACTGCTGGAGGCGTGGTGGCAGGAGGCCAGGGCGACCGGCAAGACGATCAGCACCTACAACAGCTATCGGCACAGCCTGGAGCTTCTTGCGGCCTTCCTCGGCCACGACGATGCCAGCCGGGTGGGCCCGGAGAACGTCATCGCCTTCAAGGACCACAGGCTCACACAGGTCAACCCGAGGACGGGGAAGTCGATTTCCGCCAAGACGGTGAAGGACAGTGACCTTGCGGCGTTGAAGTCGGTGTTCGGATGGGCTTGTACCAACCGAAGGCTCGCGGCCAACCCGGCCGAAGGCGTCACCATTAAGGTGGGCCGGTCGACCCGCACTCGGGACCCGTCGTTCTCCCAGGAGGAGGCGCGGGCGCTGCTTTCGGCTGCCACAAATCACCACGGAGGCGAGAAAGAGAACCCGCAAACGGCCGCTGCCAAGCGATGGGTCCCGTGGCTCTGCGCCTACTCTGGGGCACGCGTGGGGGAGATCGCGCAGCTTCGCAAGGAAGACATTCGCCAGCAGGAAGGGCATTGGGTCATGTCCATCACTCCAGATGCTGGCACGGTGAAGACGAAGCAAGCCAGGATCGTGCCCTTACACCCACACCTCATTGAACAGGGCTTCCTCGGCTTCGTTGTGCAGAGCACCGCTGGCCACCTGTTCTTGAAGGTTGGCGCAGGCGAGGATTTCCGCGGTCGCTGGCAGGCGCTGAAGAACCGTTTGCAGGAGTTCGCGCGGACGGTGGTCTCCGACCCGGCTGTTCAGCCCAATCACGGGTGGCGCCATGCCTTCAAGACCATCGGATTGGAGGCGGGCATTGAGGGCCGCGTCCTCGATGCCATCCAGGGGCACGCTCCGCGGACCGAGGGGGAGACTTACGGTAGCGTCAGCCTCACGGCGCGTGTGCGGGCGATGGAGCGCTTCCCGAGGTTTGGCCTTTGAAGCGTGGCAAGGAGGTCGAGGCGTTCCGCTGCAATCTACCTGCTATATGGATCATCCAGCATGGCATCGTCGCAGAAGACTAGAAGCGTCAGTGTCTCGCCAGGGCCGGTTCGGATCGTCTGTTCTTGGACCTCGAAACGGTCGGCTCCGCCGCGGTCGAACCAAGCATCTGCGCCGATCTTGTGGAGCATGGAACTGTCGGTGTCTGTGCCAAACTGAATGCCGAAGGCATAGCTTTCGGCGTCCAGGGCCTCCTGTGGGAACCATCGGTCAGGCACGCTCGGCGCTCGCGTAAACCACTTCCTCCCCTCCAGGCCGTGGCAAACCAGCATTGAAGGAGTGTGATCTGCTTCGACAAGACGAATAGCCGCTGCCGTCTGACTCACGTTGAAGATGTCTGCTACTTCCTTGATGGCCTTGAAATTCAACTTCTTCTGATCGCGGGCCATTGGTCGGAAGAGGTAGCTAGGCATGAGGAGATTGGCCGCATATTCGTCGGCCGTGCGCTCGGGAGAAGCGAGCCCGCTCGGCCGATACTCCTCAACCCGGCAGGCAAGTTTCCTTCCGCGATGGTGGTGCCAGTGCCCCAGTTCATGGGCGATAGAAAACCGACGACGGCGCACGGACCTATTCTGGTTGACGGTAATGATTGCTCGGTCCGCCTTCCCCAAGATCCTGGCTTCGCACCCGTCGAGAGGCCGGTACCTCACTTCGGCTTTCACGTAGAAAGCGATTGCCTCAAGGTCTATCTCGCTGGGCCTAGTGACGCCCAACTCTTGAAGTAGGGCTTCAGCGGGGGACAGCCGCATCAATCCCGCTCGTTGTCGCTGCCGAGACCGATGTGCTCAAGTTCTTCTAGCTCTTCAATCAAGCCCAGGACGTCGGCATCGGATAACTCAGTCTCCTTACGCGCTGCCAGCGTCAAATCTGGCGTCGCGTTCCCGGCCTCAGACAAGAGACGCAGCCGCCTCCGTGCATCGTCTATATTGATAGGACCATGCATCTGAGGTCTGCCAAGGCGCCGGGCTGCCGCAACCCCCGCCTTTGCAGCCGCCATCTTCGCCTTGTTGGAGGTCAAGATGCTCTCCTCAAGGAATGCACGCATCTCGGCTGCATGTGCTTCGGGGTCGCCGCCTGCTTCTTCGAACTCGGCCAGGATCTCCTCGTCAGGGGTGTTCAGTATATCTTCGACGAGGAACTCGGTCAGCAGATCAAGCGGTCTGCCGGGATTGTCCTTCCTGCCCGTCATGACTGCCATCCTCCTGGAAAGTGCTTGTCTATCCGGCGGCGGATGTACCTCCGCTTCGAGTTATAGGCGGTTTCATCGAGACCCAAGAGTTCCCGTAGCTCCTCTGCCGTCAACTCTTCCATGGTGCCTTCTACGAGGTCCCTGGCAATCTGGTCATCCTCAAACAGGGAGAGTACTGCCGAACGTATGCGTACTACCTGCTGTCTCTGAATAGCCTGATCCTCAGGTCCGGCGGTGGGATCGGGATAGTCGACAGTCTCGCCTCCGCCTTTCTCTCCGTCGATCATCACGAGGGTGGGGCGGAGCTTGGCTTTCTCATATTCAACGTTGGCGATACTGGACATCACCCCTACCAGGAACCTCACAAAGTCCACCCCCTTTGGCCAAACACGGCTCCCCTCCAATGCACGGGCAATTGCCTCTTGGAGGACATCCTTGGCGGACATGTCACGGCGGGCATAGAGGTGCGAGACCTTCCTCAACCGCAGCCAGTCAGCGGCAGTGAGTGAGGAAATCGCCTGCGCAATTTCGGTCTGGTCCCGCGGTCCTGCGGCCTCCTGCGAACTCACTTCGCCCATCTCCTCCAACTCCAGCTCGCTCCCTTCTCCTATGCGGGCGGGAACCGTCCTCTCGGACATCAACAAAGCATGTCCGAGGCATCCTGAAACGCCCGCATTAGGTACTGACGCGCAATTAGGCCGCATCTTGGCCCGCGCCGTAGAGGATGAAGGAGACCAAAGATGATCTACGCGATCAACTATGACCTGAAGCGACCGGGTCAGAACTACGCGGGGCTGCATGAAGCGATCAAGAAGCTGGGAGTGTGGTGGCACTACCTCGGCTCAACCTGGCTTGTAGACACCAACCTGAAGGCCTCAGGCATCTGGGATCGCTTGGCGCCCCACGTTGACGAGAATGACCGGGTGCTGGTGATCGGCGTGACCCACGACCACCAAGGTTGGCTCCCGAAGGAGGCGTGGGATTGGATTGATAGCCGCCCCACCGCTTCGGCCGCCTAAATAAGGAGAGCATGATGCGCGTACAAGGTGCATTGATCCGCGAGCAGGGCCAGACCTTCGCCGTGGTTGTTGTGAAGCCGTATGTGGTTCGGAACCGCACTACGGCAGCAGACGCAGTCCGCAGCTTCGAGCCCATCTTCAGGGTTCCGGTGGTGCTGATGGCCCAGGATGGGCGGGGAACGCCGACTTACTATGGACGGCCCGATATCGTCCGCTTCATGGCCGAGGTCCCTCTGCGGGCAATCCCTTGGAGGCACTACACCATCAACTAACCAGGAGACCTGCTGGGCACCGGGGAACACCACCCAACGATATTGGCTCTCCCGCCGAACCTCGGTAAGGCCGGCAGGTCTCCGCTTTCTAGGCCCGAAGTCCTTTCCAGTTTCAGCGGGCTCCGAAGAGCGAGTCTGGCGACAGGCACGAAAGAAATAATACGATAAAGAAGAAACAGTACATTGAGACATTGTATTCGCAGATTGATAAAGAGTTTAACTGAAATATGCTACGCGCAACCCAAATTTCCTCCAGTGCACCGAAGCGTTTAGCGCGCATGTGGGTTTTATACTGATACATTTATTCTTGCGTCTCGTCATACCGTGGCTCATCCTCCGGATCATCCCTAAACTATTAGATCTGGAGGACCCCATCCATGCACCTCTACTTCAAGCTTCCTTTCCGCCTTTCGGTCTACGCCCATCTCCTCCGCCACACCCGCAGGTCCCCTCGGGCCTCCCTGTGGCGCGACGGTGGCCCGCTCCGGTTCATCGCCCAAGGGTTCGGGCGTGAATTCGAGGTCATCGCAGGTCGCTGACCGGGTGCCCACACCAGCCCCCTTGGCCCCCTCAGGGAACCCGAAAGGGGCTGGTGCTGGGCATCTGCGTGCAGGGAGTCCCGCACAGCGACGTTCCGGCCTGCCCAGATAGAATGACACCCGAAGCGCTTGCTGCCCTCAGCGAGACTCTGAGCGCGTTCTAGCGCTGATCAGCTCCGATAGGCGGCCCCAGGTCAACCCGTGTGAGTGCCAGGCGTAA
>JAGQRL010000111.1 GCA_020425485.1 Rhodospirillaceae bacterium | reverse complement strand
GCGCCGGGCCGCACCCCCACCCGGCACCCAATATTTGACAATGGCTTGGGCGGCCGGGTGGGGGTGCGGGCCGGGACCGACTTAATGGCGGCGGCCGCACCGCCCTTTCGCGGAACCAATCCCCCGGCAGCCGCGTTCACCGATCAGAAACGATCCTCAGCCACCCGCACATGGAGGGCAGAATGATCAACGGCATCATCTATCTGGTCGGTCTCGTCGTCGTCATCTCCGCGATCGTCCACTTCGTGACCTGACCCCACGGTACTCCGGGCGGCGGCGGTGGCAGTGCCCCCGCCATTGGTTCGGTTCCAGCAGTCAGGTTGGGGGCTTCCCGACCTGACTGCTGGTGCAGCTTGAACCGAAAATGCGCTAGCCGGCCGACAGGTAGGTCCACACCGCAGCCGTCGCCATGCCGGCCACCATGGCCAGCACGCTGCTGCGGGTGCCCAGTACCACCACGGCAGCCAGCGCCACCGCCGCCCCTTCCCGCCAGCCACCGCGGGCAAGGCCGGAGGCCACCAGCGCGGCGATCACCGAGATCGACAGCCCGTCGAGGAAGCGCTCGAAGCGCCGGGTGAGGGAGATGCGGGCCATCAGGGCCGGCCCGGCCAGCCGCGTCAGCAAGGTGACGGCGGCGGTCAGTGCGATGGCGAGCCCGGCGGTCAGCTCAGTCATGCCGGCCTGCCAGGTGCACCAGGCCGCCGACCAGGGCGGCCAGCAGGATGTTCCAGCCACCGGAGACGTAGTGGCCGAACAGGATGGAGGCCACGGCGGCGCTGACCACCGTGGGGATCGAGCTGCGCCGCGTCTGCCCCACCACGATGGCGCCGAAGAAGCTGATCATCACCACGTCGAAGCCGAACACCTCCGGCGATCCCAGCGACTGGCCGGTGAGCGCCCCCAGCGCCGTGCCACCCACCCAGGGGAACCACAGCACCACGCCGCTGCCCAGCAGCAGGCCGACATCGCGTTCGCCGCGGCGGTAGACCGGCAGCATGTCGGCGAAGTTCACATCGGTGAGGAAGCCCAGCGTCAGCAGGCGCCGGCCCAGCGACACCCGGTTGAGCCAGGCGGCCAGGGCGGCCCCCATGATCACCATGCGCGCGTTCACCGCCAGCACCAGCAGCGCCAGGGACAAGAAGGCCACCGGCGCCTGCCACAGGTCGAGCGTGGCGAACTGGGCGGCCCCGGCAAACACCACCGCACTCATCAGAATGGCCTCGGTGGCCGACATGCCCTGTTCAGTGGCCGCCACCCCGTAGGCGATGCCGAAGGGGGTGATGAACAGGGCGATCACCGCCATCCGGCGCATGCCCCTAAGGACGCCGGCAAAGGTGAAGGTATAGGGGGCTTCGGCGGAGGCCGGGGAGGGCTGGTCGGGCTGGGCCATGACCGTGGTTAGATCGCGGCACGCGCCGCACCGTCAACGGGCGGATTGGGCAGGGCGGCTATCGCGCCCTTGGCGTGCGGGCCGCAGCGCTGCCGCCTACAGGGGGTCCGCCCCCAGCTTGTCCCGCCACTGGGCCAGCCGGTCCTTCGCCGTGCGGTCGCGCACATAGGCGAGGTCTTCTGCCTCGAACCGCTCCAGCTCCGCGAAGGCCAGCCCGTCGGCGCCGTGTTGGCGCCAGGCCTCCTGCAGCGATCTGCGCGGGTGGCCGCCCTGGCGCAGCGTGAACCACAGGCGGTTCTGGATCTTTTCCAGGTCGGGCGCATAGCCCACCCAGCGCTGGCCGGTGGCGGCGCAGGTCACGCCGTAGATGCCGGCGGTGGCCTTGCGCTCCTTGTAGGCCGCCACGGCCGCCTTCTTCTCTTCGCTCTTCATCGGATCGATCCCGCGGGAGCGCCCGGCGGCGCCCTTACTTCATCTTGGCGGCCACCAGTTCCGCCAGGTCGACTTCCGGGCGCGCGCCGTAGTGGGCGATCACCTCGGCGGCCGTGATGCTGCCGATTTCCGCACACTCCGCCAGGTGCAGCCCCTTCAGGTAGCCGGACAGGAAGCCGGCGGCGTACTGGTCGCCGGCACCTGTGGTGTCCACCAGGTGGCGCACCGGCTGTGCCGGCACCTCGAACAGGGTCGGCCCGTGCATCACCAGCGAGCCCTTCGCCGAGCGCGTGATCGCCACCACCTCGCACAGCCCCCGCACCTCGTCGAAGGCGTCTTCCAGGGTGGAGGTGCCGAACAGCACCTGCATCTCGTTCTCGTTGCCGAACAGGATGTCGACATGGCCGTCGATGAGCGCGCGGAATTCCGGGCCGTGGCGCTCCACGCAGAAGGTGTCCGAAAGCGTCAGCGCCACCTCGCGGCCGGCGGCATGGGCAGCACGGGCAGCCTTCTGGAACGCCGCCTGGGCTTCCGGCCGGTCGAACAGGTAGCCTTCCAGATAGGTGATGCGGGCAGCCGTCACCATGTCCAGGTCCACATCGTCCGGCCCCAGATAGACCGACGCGCCGAGGAAGGTGTTCATGGTGCGCTGGGCATCCGGCGTCACCAGCACCAGGGAGCGCGCCGTCGGCGCCACCTCCTCGGGCAGCGGCGGGGTGGTGTAGGCCACGCCGATCGCCTGGATGTCGTGGCGGAACACCTCGCCCAGCGTGTCTTCGGAAACCTTGCCGATGAACGCCACCTTGGCCCCCAGGCTGGCCAGCCCGGCCATGGTGTTGGCCGCCGAGCCGCCCGACATTTCCATGCCCGGCCCCATGCGCTCGTACAGGTCTTCGGCCCGCGCGGCGTCGATCAGCGACATGCTGCCCTTCACCAGGCCCTCGGCGGCGACGAAGGCGTCGTCCTCGCTGGAGATCACGTCGACGATGGCGTTGCCGATGCCGAGAACATCGTAGCGAGAGGCAGTCTTGGTGGTGGCGGGCATGGCGGATCCGGGGCTTTTCACTGGCAAGGTCTATGGGCCGCCAGCATAGGCTGGCCCTGGGGTTGCGCAATCGCCAAACACACGCCGCCGGGCAGCATATTTACCTTTTCCGCCGGCAAATTTGGCCTGCGATCAATGGTGGCATCGCCGGCAGACGGACGGTAGGGTCAAGGGGAACGTGCGCGCGCAGGTGCGACCGTTGACATGCCAATCGAGGTAGAAGACAGGTGTTCCGTCGCCGCCACCCAGGCTCGCAATCGCCCGACGATCACAGCCATGAAACGCCCGTTCGGCCGCATGGCCCGTCGCGTGTTGGCGAAACCGCCGCCACCCCCGTTGAAAGCGCACAGCAAGGACCTGCCATGAAGTCTCCCAGCACCCCCCTCCCGTCGGAGCTTTCGCGTCGGGGCGGCGTCGACATGTCCGGGGCGCGCCGCCGGTTCGCCGAGACCGATCCCGAGCCGACGCCCGCTGCCGCCCCCGCCAGCCCGATGGCGAACCGCGAACCCTCCGGCGAGATGAGCTCGCGCCGCCTGCTGGTCGGCCGCGAAATCTCGCTGGCCGGCGAGATCAACTCCTGCGACCACCTGGTGGTCGAGGGGCGGATCGAAGCCAAGCTGAAGGACTGCCGGATCATCGAAGTGGCCGACGGGGGCATCTTCAAGGGATCGGCGGATATCGAGCAGGCGGATATCGGCGGCCGCTTCGACGGCGACCTGTCGGTGCGCGGCCGGCTGAAGATCCGCGGCTCCGGCGTGATTTCCGGCAATGTCCGCTACGGCGAGCTGGAAGTGGAAGTGGGCGGCCGCCTGATCGGCACCATGGAGCCGCTGGACCAGGGAACCCAGGCCGCGGCTGCCCCGCCGCCGCCGCCGCCCGCCCCGGAGCCGGCGATCCCCGATCTGGAAACGGTCTCCCGCAGCTACGACTCGCCGGGCGGCGACGCCCCGGAATGATCGCCACGGCCGGTCGCGCCATCGGGGCCTGGCTGGCGGCCGCCCTGCTGCTGGCCGCCTGCCAGACGGCCGGCGGCCATCGCGTGGTTGCGGTCTCGCCGGAGGATTTGGAGGGCACGCCGCCCGCCAATGTCCGCGCCTTGCTGGGCGAACCGGAACTGCGCCGCACCGAACCGCCGGCGGAAGTGTGGCAGTACCGCACCGATCGCTGCGTGGCCGATATCTATCTGCGCCAGGAAGGGGCGGCCCAGCGGGTGGTCTATATCGAAACCCGCTCGCCCAATGCCGCCACGGTGCCGGCCGCCGGCTGTTTGCAGGACATCGCCACCGTGCGCGCCAGCGGCGACACCGGCGGGCGCAGCTAGGTCCGCTTCGCCGCCGGCTTGCGGCGGGGTTTCGCCGGTGCGGACTTGCCGCCCGGCGCCGCAGCGGCGCTCCCCGGCTTAACCTTTTCCGGCCATTGGCACAGATCGGCGAGGACGCAGGCCGGGCAGGCCGGTGCCCGCGCCTTGCAGGTGTAGCGGCCGTGCAGGATCAGCCAATGGTGGGCGTGCAGCCGCCAGCGCTGCGGCACCACCTGCAACAGCCCCTGCTCCACCTTGTCCGGCGTCTTGCCCGGCGCCAGCCCGGTGCGGTTGGCCACCCGGAAGATGTGGGTGTCCACGGCGATGGTCGGCTCCCCGAAAGCCACGTTCAGCACCACATTGGCGGTCTTGCGCCCCACCCCCGGCAGCGCTTCCAGGGCCGCCCGGTCGCGCGGCACCTGCCCGCCGTGCTCGCGCAGCAGGATCTCGCAAAGCGCGATCACGTTCTTGGCCTTGGTGTTGAACAGCCCGACGGTGCGGATGTGGTGGCGCACCCCCTCTTCGCCCAGCGCCAGCATGCTCTCGGCCGTATCGGCGGCGGCAAACAGGCCGCGGGTGGCCTTGTTGACGCCGACATCCGTGGCCTGGGCGGACAGCAGCACCGCCACCAGCAGGGTGAAGGGCGAGGTGTATTCAAGCTCGCTCTTCGGCTCCGGGTTGGCGGCAGCCAGCCGGGCAAACAGGGTATCGATGGCGTCCGGCGACAGGGTGGTCATGGCTGGGTGTCCGGCGGGTGGGAGCAGTCGGGAGGTCCGGTCCGCATCCCCCTGATAGCGCGCGCCCGTCCGATCGGCTACGGTCTGGGATCCCCATTAACAATCGTCATCCCGCCATGGCCCGTTTTTCACCGCTCCGCCGCTGGGCCGGCCGGATCGCCGGCAGCCTCCTGATGACCGCTTCGGCCCAGGGCGTCGCCCAGGATGGGCCGCCGGTGCTGCCCGATGGCCTGCGGGAGGCGGGCAGCGGCGTGGTGCGCCGGGTGATCGACGGCGACACCGTGGTGCTGGAGGACGGCCGCCAGATCCGCCTGGTCGGCACCCAGGCGCCCAAGCTGCCGCTCGGCCGGCCGAACTATCCCACCTGGCCCTTGGCGGAGGAGTCGCGCGCCGCCCTGGTGGAACTGGTGGACGGCGAACGCGTGCGCCTCTATGTCGGCGGCCGCGATGTGGACCGCCACGGCCGCACGCTGGCCCATCTGGTGCGCGCGTCGGACGGGCTGTGGATCCAGGGCGAAATGCTGCGCCGCGGGCTGGCGCGCGTGTACACCTTCGCCGACAACCGGGCGGCCACCGATGCGCTTTATGCCCAGGAGCGGGCGGCGCGGGCCGCCGGGCGCGGCATCTGGACGCTCGCCTACTACGCCGTGCGCACGCCGGACAATGTCGGCGGCGATGTCGACAGCTTCCAGCTCGTCGCCGGCCGGGTGCTGGAGGCCACCGAGGTGCGCGGCCGCATCTTCCTGAACTTCGGGCGGGACTGGCGGACCGACTTCACCGTGACCATTCCGCCCGATGCGCGCGACCTGTTCGCGGCCGCCGGGCTCGACCCGCTGGCGCTGGAAGGCCGCCGCATCCGCGTGCGCGGCTGGATCGAAAGCTACAACGGCCCTGAGATCACCGCCGACCACCCCGAGATGATCGAGGTGGAGCCGCCCGACTGAACCTCCGCTCGCCAGCCGCGGGGCGCGGCGACGCGACGCCCCGTCAATGCTGCGCACCCCTTGCCCGACGGGAGGCAATGACCAACAATCCTCCCCATCGTCAGTGACCGAAATCCGCATGCCACGCGACACGATCTTTCCGCCGATCGAGCCCTACCTCACCGGCTACCTGCCCGTTGACCAGCCGCACCGCCTCTATTGGGAGCAGAGCGGCAACCCCAACGGCGCACCGGCCGTGTTCCTGCACGGCGGGCCGGGGGCGGGCGCATCGCCGATTCACCGCCGCCTGTTCGACCCGACGCATTACCGCATCGTCGTGTTCGACCAGCGCGGCGCCGGCCGCTCGCGCCCGCTCGGCGAGATCGCGGAAAACACCACCGACCACCTGGTGGCCGATGTGGAAGCGCTGCGTGAGCATCTGGGGATCGAACGCTGGCACGTGTTCGGCGGAAGCTGGGGCAGCACGCTGGCGCTCGCCTATGCCGAAGCCCACCCCGACCGATGTGCCTCCATCATCCTGCGCGGCATCTTCCTGATGCGCCGGCGGGAGATCGACTGGTTCCTCTACGGCATGGGAACGATCTTCCCCGAAGCCTGGCGCCAGTTCGCCCACCACATCCCGCCCGAAGAGCGCCACGACCTGCTGGAGGCCTACTACCAGCGGCTGATCGACCGCGATCCCAGGGTGCACATGCCGGCGGCGCGGGCCTGGAGCCTCTACGAAGGGGCGTGCTCCACCCTGCTGCCCAACCCCGACAACCTGGCCGCGGCCAGCGAGGACACCCACGCTATTGGCCTGGCGCGCATCGAGGCGCACTATTTCCGCAACAACGTTCTCACCCCGGAAACCCGGCTGCTGGACGACATCGACAAGATCCGCAAGATTCCGGGGGTGATCGTGCAAGGCCGCTACGACGTGGTTTGCCCCATCGTGACGGCGGATTCGCTGCATCGGGCATGGCCCGAGGCGCGCTATGTGATCGTGCCGGACGCCGGCCATTCCGCCATGGAGCCGGGCATCCGGACGGCGCTGATCGAAGCGAGCCAACGGTTTCGGGCAATCCCGACCCTCTAGCGGGCCGCCGCCGCGCTGTGCCGGCCGACCCACGGCAGGCGCAGCGGCACGCCACGCCAGACCGGGGGAATGCCGCCGATGGCCGACCTTTCCGACCCACCGCTGCCCGCCGCCGATGCGGCCGCCGATTTAGAGGATGAAGGGCTGCACGGCCCCTCGGTGCGCCAGGTGCCGGAGGGCGACGACCGGCCGCGGCTGGTGTGCCCCGATTGCGGCTTCATCGCCTATGAGAACCCCAAGGTCGTGGTCGGCAGCGTCGCCGCCTGGCAGGGCCGGGTGCTGCTGTGCCGCCGCGCCATCGAACCGCGCACGGGGTTCTGGACCCTGCCGGCCGGCTATCTGGAGCTGAACGAGACCAGCGAGGCCGGCGCGCTGCGCGAAGCCTGGGAGGAGGCGCGCGCCCGCCTGGAGCTGGAGGGGCTGCTGGCCGTCTACAACATCCCGCGAATCAGCCAGGTGCAGCTCATCTACCGGGCCCGGCTGCTCGCCCCCGATGTCTCCGCCGGGCCGGAGAGCCGCGAGGTCGGCCTGTTCGCCTGGGAGGACGTACCGTGGGACGAACTCGCCTTCCCGACGGTGCATTGGGCGCTCCGCGAATGGCATGCCGGGGCCGAGCGGCCGCTGGGGCCGGCTGCGGGCAATCCGCCGACCGCCACGTCCGACACCAGGCCGGGTAAGTCTCTGGTATAGAGTCAAAAACCTGCCAGATGAACTTCAGCAGTCTCCGCAAGAAATATGCGGAACCATTTGACAAGCCCCGGATTCCTGCGCAGAGTGCTTGTCAAGAAATGCGTTCTACGTTGGTCAAGATATGCGAGTCGCCGTTGTCGGGGCGGGAGGCGTGGGCGGATACTACGGGGGCCGATTGGCTGCCGCAGGGCTCGATGTTGCCTTCCTTGCGCGCGGTGCTCACCTGGCCGCTTTGCAGCGTGACGGCCTCCGGGTCGACAGCCCGCTCGGCAACATCCGCCTGACGGAAGTGAAGGCAAGCGGCATCCCGGCCGAGATCGGCCCGGTGGATGTCGTGCTGTTCTGCGTGAAGCTTTACGACACCGCCGCAGCCGCCCGGGAAATGGCGCCACTGGTGGGGCCGGACACCACCATCATCTGCCTGCAGAACGGCGTCGACGGGCCCAGCCTGCTGGCCGAAGCCCATGGTGCCGACCACGTGGTGCCGGGCACCGTCTACCTGGTTAGCGAACTGGCCGGCCCCGGCCACATCGTCCACAGTGCGGTTGACCGGCCGATCCTCGGCGCGGCATCCGGGGTCGCGGGCGAGCGCGTGAAGGCGCTGGTGGATGCCTGGCGCAGCGCCGGCAGTGCGGCGGATATCAGCGACGAAATCCATGTGGAGATCTGGCGCAAGTTCGTGCGCCTGTGCACCTTCTCCGCCATCGGCTGTGCCGCACGGCTGCCGGTGGGGCCGATCCTGCGCGATCCGGAAACCCGGGTGCTGATGGTGGCGGCCCTGGAGGAGGCGGTGACGGTGGCCCGCGCCACCGGGGTGCTGCTGGAAGGCGGCTTCGCGTCGGAAAGCCTGGCCTTCCTGCTGGCGATGACGCCGGACAGCAAGCCATCCATGCTGCGCGACCTGGAAGCCGGCCGGCGGCTGGAGCTGCCCTGGCTCAGCGGCACCATCGTGCGCCTGGGGGCCGAACGCGGCGTGCCGACGCCGATCCATGGCTTCTGCTACAAGATCCTGCGGCCCCACCAGGATGGCCCGCCGGCCATCATCGGGCCGGACGACACGGCCCTGTCCGCCTGAGCGGCCGAACACCAGCTTTCCTCAGTCGATCGCGCGCGCACGCAACCGGACAGGCCACTGCCCGGCCTTTTCCATGACCGGCCGCCGACGCTACCCTACCTCTCGCACCCGACAGACACTGTCTGCCACAGCCACAGGCTGGGTCCCCCACTGGCAGGAGGAGTTGCGCCGATGAAAGCCCTAGCACTGGCAGCCGCCCTGGCCGCCGCCCTGGCTACTGCCACGACGACCGGAGCCGCGGCCCAGGCCGTGATCGTGATGCCGAACACGGACTACACCTGCGCCTATGTGGTGGAGAACATGGAGCGCGAAATCGACGTTCGCTACTTCATGATGAACTACACCTTCGGCTTCATGTCCGGCCTTAACGCCCAGCGCCAGTTGAACGGCCAGACGGTGCTGGACTTCGGCCCCATCGACAATCCGATGCTGATCACCTGGGCCTATCAGGTGTGCCGGGATAACCCGGACTACTCCTACCCCCAGGCGGTGGTGCGGCTGTTTTCCGTGCTGCTCGACCAGCAGCAGCAGCAAAGCAGCCAATAGCGGCCCCCGATCTGACCCGAGGCGTCACCCCGCATGGTTCGGCCCATCGCCAGCAGCCGCCCGCCGCCGTTCCAGCCGGTGCGCCGCATCGCCCTGGAGGCGCTGGGCGATGCCGACCTCGATGCGCTGACCGGCGGCAGCGAGCCGCTGATCGTCGAGGGGCTAGACGCCACCTGGCCGGATGCCTGCCGCAGCGGCGACATCCGCGACGTGGCGGTGTTCCAGGCCAACCCCAACAGCGTGTTCGTCAATGGCCAGCAGCGCTTCGGCCTGTCGTCGGACGAGTTCTTCCGGCGCCTGGAGGCCGGCGACAACGTGCGCATCTTCGATGGCGAGCTGGCCACGGCGGTAACCGATGCGGTGACCCGCCCGCCACGCCTGTTCCAGCGCCTCTCCCGGCTCGACCTGTTCCGCTACGACAAGACCAAGCCGGTGTGCTTCATCGGCGGCGGCGGCGCCATCACCGTGCTGCACCACGATTTCGAGATGAACGCGAACTGGCACATGGTGCTGTTCGGCGAACGCCAGGTGTATCTGTGGACCCACGACCAGTCAGCCAGCCTGTTCAAGCTGCCGCTGCTGGGGTTGAGCCTGATCCCGTTTTCCCGCGGCCTGCTGGGCTACCGCTTCGCGCGCGGGCTGTCCTGCCGGCTGAAGCGCGGCGACCTGCTCTACATGCCGCCGGGGTGCTGGCACCAGATCGAGTATCCCCAGCCCTCGCTGGCGGTGACCTACGCGTTCCACCGCACGGCCGGAGAAAAGCGCACCGGCGAACAGCTCGGCGCCTTCTGGTTCGGCTTCATGACGCTGACCCAGGCGGTGCCGGCCGGCCGCGCGCTGGCGATTGCAGCATTGCCACTGATTGTGCCGTGGGGCGTTTTCGCCGGCCTCTACATCTGGGGCCGGTTTCTCGCCGTGAAGCTGCTGGGGCGGCTGGCGGGGGCCATCACGGTGCCGCTGCGCTATGCGGAAACCGGCCTGCTCCACGCCTATCTGCCGCTGATGCGCTGGGTCCGCCGCCGCCTGTGGATGGGGTACTAGGAGCGTCTTCTAGTCAGCCTGCACCGGCCCACTCCCCCACCCGGCCGCCCAAGCCATTGTAAGATATTGGGTGGCCGGGTGGGGGAGTGGGCTGG
>JAGQRL010000110.1 GCA_020425485.1 Rhodospirillaceae bacterium | reverse complement strand
TCGCCATCGTCGCCCGGCGTCACGATCACGCCGTCGCGCAGATCGGTTTCGATCATCCTGGCACCGGTCAGCACGGCCCCGCGCAGGCAGGCGCCGCGCATATCGGCCATGGACAGATCGGCCCCCTGCAAATTGGCCAACCGGAAATCGACACTATAGAGAACCGAGCGCAGCAGCTTGGTGCCCTGCATGCGGGCGCCGTACAGCTTGGCGCCTGTCATTTCCGCTTCGGAGAGGTCGTGGCCGGAGAGATCCAGATGCGACATATCGCAGAACCGCAAAATGGCGCGCGAGCCATTTCGCCGGCCGCCGAGGAAAGCGTCGTGCGCCCGTAAAATCCCTGAGAGTTCTTCCTGGCTCAACTTCCGCCGCACAATATCGCCGGAGCGGCCATCATCCATCGACATATTCTGGCTCTGCAACTTCGGGGGCAGACACGGTCATACGATCACACACAGGAAAGGGTTAACATTTGGAGTGCGAAGTTCAAGCGATGACTGCGGCGAAGTGGTTTTGTCGTATTTTCCATGCGCCGACTGCCCATCCGGCTCCCAGGGCCGCCGGATCTCGACATTGACAGCCGGGTCAAGGATAGCCATACAAAGGCAAGGAATTACGCCA
Organism: Rhodospirillaceae bacterium; assembly: GCA_020425485.1. GTDB lineage: Bacteria > Pseudomonadota > Alphaproteobacteria > DSM-16000 > Inquilinaceae > JACKIH01. Next base: position 2,219 of record JAGQRL010000110.1, on the reverse strand, counting down.
GTCCGCGAGGGTTCGCGCACTGGCGATTTTGCTGTTGTGCTGATCTGAATGCGGGATTCGACATGTTCGAAGGCTTGAGCGGACGCCTCGGGGATGTGTTCGATCGCTTGCGGCGGCGCGGCGCATTGTCCGAGTCGGACGTGTCCGCGGCCATGCGAGAGGTGCGAATCGCGCTCCTGGAAGCCGACGTCGCCCTGCCCGTGGTCAAGACCTTCGTGGAGCGGGTGAAGGAGCGCGCGGTCGGCCAGGAAGTGCTGAAGTCGGTCACACCCGGCCAGCAGGTCATCAAGATCGTCCACGACAACCTGGTGGAAATGCTGGCGGGCGGCCCCGAAGCCGCGGGCCAGTCGGTGCCGGCGGACGCCGCCCTCAACCTCAATGCCACCCCGCCGGCGCCGATCCTGATGGTCGGCCTGCAGGGCTCCGGCAAGACCACCACCACCGCCAAGATCGCGCTGCGCCTGAAGACGCGCGAACGCAAGAAGGTGCTGATGGCGTCGCTGGACGTGCGCCGCCCCGCCGCCCAGGAACAGCTCCGCGTGCTCGGCGAACAGGTGGACGTGCCGACGCTGCCCATCGTCAAGGGCCAGGACCCCGTCGCCATCACCAGGCGGGCGATGGAAACGGCCCGCCTGGAAGCCTACGACATCGTGCTGCTGGACACCGCCGGCCGGCTCGCCATCGACGACGAGCTGATGGATGAGGTGGCGCGTGTGCGCGACGTGGCCAAGCCGGCGGAAACCCTGCTCGTGGCCGATGCCATGACCGGCCAGGACGCGGTTACGGTCGCCACCAATTTCCACGAGCGCATCGGCGTCACCGGCATCGTGCTGACCCGCGTGGACGGCGATGCCCGCGGCGGTGCCGCGCTGTCCATGCGCGCGGTCACCGGCCGGCCGATCAAGCTGATGGGCGTCGGCGAAAAGGTCGATGCGCTGGAAGCCTTCCACCCCGAGCGCATCGCCGGGCGCATCCTCGGCATGGGCGATGTGGTCGGCCTGGTGGAAAAGGCCCAGGAAACGCTGGACCGTAGCGAAGCCGAGAAGATGGCGGCCAAGCTGCAGAAGGGCCAGTTCGACCTGGAAGACCTGGCCAGCCAGCTTCGCCAGATGCGCAAGATGGGCGGCATGAGCGGGCTGATGAGCCTGCTGCCCGGCGTCGGCAAGCTGAAGCAGCAGATGGCCGACGCCAAGATCGACGACGGCATCCTGAAGCGCCAGGAAGCCATCATCCAGTCGATGACGCCGAAGGAACGGCGCAACCCCAAGATCATCATGGCCTCGCGCAAGCGGCGCATCGCGGCGGGCTCCGGCACCACGGTGCAGGACGTCAACAAGGTGCTGAAGCAGCACCAGCAGATGGCCGACATGATGAAGCGGGTGAAGAAGCTGGGTAAGAAGGGCCTGATGCGCGGCGGCCTGGACGGCATGCTGCCGCCGGGCATGGGGCTGCCGCCGGGCGGTGGCCTGCCGCCGGGTGGGTTCAAGCCATGATGCTTGACCACACCTCGCTGCCGGTGCGCGACCTGGAGCGCGCGCGCGCCTTCTACGACCGGGCGCTGGCCCCCCTGGGCTACACGCGGGTGCAGGACCTGGAGCTGCCCCACTATGCCGCCGCGGCCTACGGCTATGAGCTGGACGGCCGGCCGAAGCCGGTGCTGTGGATCGGCATCGGGCTCGACGGTCCGCCGCCGCCGCTGGCGCCGATGGATGGCTTCCACCTGGCCTTCGCCGCCCCCAACCGCACCGCGGTGGATGCCTTCCACGCCGCAGCGCTGGCTGCCGGCGGGCGCGACAACGGGGCCCCCGGCCTGCGCCCGCACTACCACGAGCACTATTACGGTGCCTTCATCATCGACCCCGACGGCTACCACATCGAGGCGTGCTGCCACCGGCCGGAGAACTGATCGCCGGGGGCCGACCGCCGCCGGCTGCCGGCCCCTTCCCCGCACCATCACCAACCGCAGACTTTTCAGAAGACTGACCAGACCGAAGGAACACACATGTCCGTCAAGATCCGCCTCAGCCGCGGCGGCGCCAAGAAGCGCCCCTTCTACCGCATCGTGATTGCCGATGCCCGCGACCCCCGCGATGGCCGCTTCATCGAGAAGGTCGGCACCTACAACCCCATGCTGCCGCACGACCATCCCGAGCGGATCACCCTGAAGTCCGAGCGCATCCAGTACTGGCTCGGTTGCGGCGCCCAGCCGACCGACCGGG
>JAGQRL010000109.1:3969-9090 GCA_020425485.1 Rhodospirillaceae bacterium | reverse complement strand
CCTGCGGCGTGGCGGCGGCCAGCAGCCCGTCGACAAAGCCCTGGTCCACCTGGGTGGCGAGCCCGGCGGGGGCGAGCAGGTCGAGGGCTGCCACCCGGTCGGGCACCGCCTGGGCGACCAGGATGGCGACGGCGGCCCCGAGGGACTGGCCAACCAGCCGCACCCCGGTGAGGTCGAGGCGGGCCAGCGCATCGGCGACGGCAGCGGCCAGCCCGTCCGGCGTGTCGGCGGGGTGGTCCGACCGGCCGTGGCCCGGCATGTCGAGCGCCAGCACGGCATGGCCGCGGCGCGACAGGTCGGCCCCGGTGGCGGCATAGGTGGTGAGGTCCCCGGCGAAGCCGTGCAGCAGCAGCAGCGGTTCGCCGTCGCCCTTCCAGCGGCGGATGAACAGGCGGCCGCCGGCGATGTCCAGCATCTCGCCCAGTTCCGCCCCGGCATCGCCGGGCCAGCGCCGCTGCGCGCGGGCAGGAGCGGGAGCCCTGCCGGCATCGGCGCGCTCCACATCGGCGCGCTGAATGCGCCCGCGCCGGCCGCTGCCGGCAATCGCCTCCAGGCTCACGCCGCGCTGGCGGGCCAGCCGGCGGGCACCGGGGGCGGCGCGCGGCCGCTCCGGGACCTGCGCTATGGGGGAGGACGCTGGCGCACCTTCGGCGGGGGCGGACGGTTCGGCGGGGGGCTCGGCGTCGGGTTCGGCGGCCTCGGCCTGCGGCGGTGGCGCCGCCGTGGCGCTGGCGTCGCCCGCCACCTCGGCGATTGCGGCCCCGACGGCCAGCACGTCGCCTTCGGCCACCAGGTGGCGGAGCATGCGGCCGTCGCCCAGGGCGGGCACTTCCACCACCGTCTTGTCGGTTTCCACTTCCAGCAGCGTTTCGCCGCGCCGGTAGTCCTGTCCCTCGGCCACCACCCAGGCAACGACGCGGCCCTGCTCCATGGTTTCGCCCAGCCGCGGCAGGGTGAGCAGCAGCGGCGGCGCGTCGGCCAGGGCGGGCTCGGCGGTCATGGCAGCACCAGGCGGGCCACCGCGTCGACCACGCGGGGGACGGTGGGAATGCTGGCGGCTTCCAGGTCCACGGCCACGGGGATCGGCACATCCTCCCCGGCGATGCGCAACACCGGTTCTTCCAGCCAGTCGAAGGCATCCTCGCTGATGCGCTGGGCGATTTCCGCCGCCGGGCCACCGGTGAGGCAGGCTTCGCTCAGCACCGCGGCGCGGCCGGTGCGGATCACCGATTGGGCCACAGTGTCGCTGTCCAGCGGGTTGAGCGTGCGCAGGTCCACCACTTCCGCCTCGATGCCCTGGGCGGCCAGCGCATCGGCCGCTTCCAGCGCCACCTTCACCATGCGCGAATAGGCCACCAGCGTCACGTCGCGCCCCGGCCGGCGCACCACCGCTTGGCCCCAGGGGGCATCGGGCGTGGCGGTGTCCAGCAGCCCCTGGCCGGTGTAGAGCGACTTGTGCTCGATGAACACCACCGGGTCCGGCTGGGTGAGGGCTGCGCGCAGCAGGTGGTAGGCGTCCGACACCGTGCCCGGCATGGCGAGCCTGAGCCCCGGCGTGTTGAGGATCCAGCCTTCCAGGCTCTGGCTGTGCTGGGCGCCGGCGGAGCGGCCGGTGCCGCCTTGGGTGCGCAGCACCATGGGCACGCCGATCTGGCCGCCGAACATGTAGCGGATCTTGGCTGCCTGGTTGGCGATCTGGTCCATGGCGAGGCCGAAGAAGTCCACATACATCAGCTCCGCCACGGGCCTCAGCCCGGTCATGGCAGCGCCGACCGCAGCACCGACGATGCCGGCCTCGGAAATCGGCGCATCGATCACGCGGGTTTCGCCGTAGCGGTCGAGCAGGCCCTTGGTGACGCCGTAGGCCCCGCCGTAGCGGCCCACCTCCTCGCCCATCACGATGATGTCGGGATCGGCCGCCATGGCGTCGTCCAGCGCCTGGCGCAGGGCGTCGCGATAGGTGGTCTGCTGGGCACCGCGGGCTTCGGCGGCGGGGGCACCGGTGCTGAGCAGCTCGTTCATGGCGTGGCCCCCAGCACACGGTCCAGGCGGCTGGCCAGCGGTTCCGGCGGCGGCTGGTCGGCGCCGTAGACGTCTCCGAACAGGGCGGCGGGTGCCGGCTTCTCGGCGGCGATGGCGAAGTCCACCGCACCATCCATCTCCGCCGCCGCGTCGGCATCGATGGCCGCCAAATCGTTCTCGGAGGCGACGCCATCGCCCGTCAGGCGCGCGTGCTGGCGCTTCAGGGGATCGCGGGCGCGGCCTTCGGCCTCCTCCTCGGCACTGCGATAGGGGCTCTTGTCCATCCGCGCGTGGCCGTAGAAGCGGAAGCAGTCGACCGCCAGGAAGCCCGGCCTGCCGGCCCGTGCCGCGGCCACCAGCGTTTCCGCCGTGTCGCGCACCGCTTCCACATCGGTGCCGTCGACGATTTCGCCCAGCAGCCCGAAGCTGCGCGCCCGCTCGTCGAAGGCCAGGCTGGCCGACGCGCGGTCGATGCGCGTGCCCATGCCGTACTGGTTGTTGATGCACACGAACAGCACCGGCAGGTGCCAGAGGGCGGCCATGTTCATCGATTCGTAGAGGATGCCCTGCTGCAGGGCACCGTCGCCGAAAAAGGCGACGGAAACGTTGGGCCGCTTGTGGTGGCGGTAGCTGAGCCCGGCGCCGACAACGGCCGGAATGCCGCCGCCGACGATGGCGTTGGCGCCGAGATGGCCGAGCGCCATGTCGGCGATGTGCATCGAGCCGCCCTTGCCGGCACAGTAGCCGGCGGCCTTGCCGGCGATTTCCGCCATCATCCGGTTGGGATCGGCGCCGCGGGCGATAAAGATGCCGTGGCCGCGGTGGTGGGTGGTGAAACTGTCCCCCTCCCGCATGGCGGTGCCGACGCCGGCTGCCGCCCCCTCTTCGCCGATCGACAGATGCAGCATGCTGCCGGCGGTTTGCTGGCGCACGAACAGCTCGCCCACCCGCTCTTCGAAGGTGCGGATCCGGCGCATAGTGCGGTAGAGTTGGAGTCCTGATCGATTGCTGCCGTCGTCGGCCACCGGAACGCTCCCCATTGGCGATCTTGTGTTCGTCGCCTGTGACAATTGTACACCCGCAAGCCTTATGTTCAAGCATCCAGGCCGGGGAGTGCCCGGGCGCGTTGCCAAGCTTGGTGGCGCAAGCCTAAGCTTTCGGCCGTGTTCCGAGGGTTTCGGGGCATCGGGGGGCCGCCCCCCGCGATCTGCATACCGACGGCGACGGCATCATGGAGCCCGATGACGACACCGAACTGATGGTGCGGGCAGCCTGGCAGCACTACGTCGCCGGCAACACCCAGGAACGCACCGCGGCCCTTCTGGGAGTGTCGCGCATCAAGGTCACGCGCCTCTTGGCTCTGGCGCGCGAACAGGGCGTGGTGCGCATCACCATCGACCATCCGCTGTCCGACATGGTGGCGCTGGAAACCGCCCTGTGTGCCGCCCATGGGCTCGACTTCTGCACGGTGACGCCGCCGCTGGTGCCGCCGGAACCGCCGGTCGGTGTGCGCGGGCCGGGGCGGGCGCGGCCGGAGCCGGGCGATCCCGCCGAAGCGCTGGCACGGCGGGCGGTGGGCGGCATGGCGGCGCGCTGGCTGCGGCGCCGGCTGAAGGCGCATCCCGGCATCATCGTCGGCGTCGGCTGGGGGCGCACGCTCGCCGCAATGGCCCGCCAGATCGGCGGGGTGGGGGCAGACGTGCTGCCGGTGTGGGTGTCGCTGATGGGCTCGCTCACCCGCAATGCCGCCACCAACCCGTTCGAGGTGGTGCAGGAACTGGCCGTGCGCACCGGCGGCGAAGGCCATTTCCTACCGGTGCCCTTCATCGCCGATACGGCGGAGGACCGGCGGGTGCTGATGTCCCAGCACATCGTGGCGGAGGCGCTGGACCTGGCGCGGCGCGCCGATCTGTCGGTGATCAGCCTGGGCGAATGCGACGAGCGCTCCTTCCTCTACCAGAGCGGCCTGCTGAGCGGCGAGGACTTGGCGGGGCTGCGCGCCGCCGGGGCGGTGGGGGATACCCTGGGGGTGTTCTTCGATCGCAGCGGCCGGCCGGTGGAGAGCCCGCTGAACGCCCGTACCCTGGCCATCGACATGGCGGCGCTGCGCCGGCAGGAGGTGGTGCTGCTGTGCGCCGGGGCCGGCAAGGCGGAAGCGGCGCGGGCGATCCTGGCTTCGGGGCTGGTGCGCGGACTGTTCATCGACCATGCCTGTGCCGCCGAACTGGCCGGCCGGCAGCAGTCTCTGGAAGAAGAATGTATTTAGTTCATTGGGTTGTGGTGCTTTTTTATCGTTCAGATTCAGGTTGAGGTTTCCGGGCGATGCGCCTGCGCCACACCGGTGACGGAATTCGCCAGCCCCCTATTGCGTGCGTGCAGTCCGGGAGAGGCAGCCGATGGTGCAGGTTCGCGGAGATGATCTGAGAACGGCGGAGGACGGCGCCCTGATCGTGCGGCGCGGCAGCCAGGCCGACCGGGCGCTGACGGAGCTGTTCCGGGTCGACTGGAAGTTTCGCCGGCGCCAGGCCCCCGCGGGCCGGCAGATCATCCACAGCCTCACGCTTGCGGAGGCGCGCAAGCGCTACCGCCGGCGGATCATCTACCCGATGATCTGGGTCGTCGCGATCCTCCTGGTGGTGATCCTGGGGGCGGGCGTGGCCGGCGCCATCGAGCGCGGCGAGCTGATGGAGGATCTCCTCAACATCCTGCTTGCCGCCCTGGCGGTGTGTGCGGCCATGGGCGTCGGGCTGCTCGCCGCCCTTCCCATCTTCCGGCGGGAGTATCGCAAGCGGGTAACGGAATGGTCCGGGGCCAAGCTTGAGTTGGAGATGGACGAGATGGGGATGACGGCGCGGCAGGATGGCCGCGTGGTCCTCGCCGGCCGCTGGTCCCAGCTCCGGCTGGTGGAGGTGCGGCCGCACCGCTACCCCGGCCGCCACCAGCTCTGGAACCTGGAGGAGATGACCTTGGCCGACTTGCAGGGGCGGGCGCTGACGCTGTCCACCTTCCAGCTCGACCATGGCGGCGTGGCCTTCCGCGTGATCGTCCAGCGGATGAGCGATGCCGGCCGCTTGCGGCGAACGGACGGGTGAGAGACGA